>CAUQPA010000103.1:0-10249 GCA_963519325.1 uncultured Pseudomonas sp.
CCTGGCGACTGCGTTCCTGCCACCAGAACAGGCCCATGGCGATGATCAGCACCACCAGGATGAAGCTGACGAATCTCAGGACGTTGCGTGACAGCCGTACCGGCTCGTCGAGCCGGCCAAGGCTGTGCACGGTGCTGCCTTTGGCATCGGTACCGGTGTAGCCGTCGAAGGTGCGCACCAACTCGACCTGGTCCAGGCCAAGCAGCTTGCCATAGGCCTTGGTATAGCCGCGGGCGAAGGTGTGCCCCGGCATCTGCTGATAGTTGCCGGATTCGAGCTGCTCGATGATGCGCTCGCTGAGGTTGAGATTCTGCGCGACCTGGGCCTGGCTCCAGCCAAGCGCCAGACGCTTCTGCCGCAAGATCTCACCGGGATTGCCCCGTCCGGCGTGTACCGCTTCGGATTGCACTGCGGTCATTTCTGCTCCGACTGAAGTTGACGATATTCAGGTGAGTTCGGGTACAGGCGCTTCAGCTGCAGGGCATAGCTCGCGGCGGTGTTGCGATCGTTGAACACTTCGGCGAGGCGGATCCCGAGCAACAGGCTGCGGGCATCCTGGGGACTGAGCTGGCTGAAGGCCTGGTAATAGCTACGAGAAGGCACGTAATCGCGCGTCTGGTAGGCCAGTTGAGCCAATTCGAACAGGGCCCTGGGCTGGTTACGATCCAGCCGCAGGGATTTTTCCAGATTTTCCTTGCCCAAGTCGACCTGATTGAGTCGCAGGGCGGTCAGGCCGAGATTCTCGAACACCCGGGCGCGCTCGGGGTAGAGACTGTCTTCGGCGGCCTGGGTGAAGCGTTCGTAGGCATCCTTGTAGCGCCCCTGCTCATAGAGGAAGCTGCCATAGTTGTTGAGGATGCGGGCATCGCGGGGCCGTTCGCGCAGGGCCAGGCGATATTCCTGGTCGGCCAGGTCGGTCTCGCCCTGGGCCTGGAACACCAGCCCGAGGGCGGCATGGGCATCGGCACTGGACGAATCCAGCTCCAGGGCCTTCTTCAGCGGCACCTTGGCCTGCTCGGTGTTGCCCTGCTGGACATAGCCGAGGCCGAGCTGGATGTAGGCGTCACGGGCCTGCATCCGTCCCTGGCGGGTATCCATGGGGTTGCGATCACCCTCGGTCACGCAGCCGGCCAGGCCGCCGACCAACAGGGCGAGCGCGAGGGCCGCACAGCGCGTGATCGCCATGGTCGCGCCCTCAGCCCTGGAGCGGCGTTACGGTTTCGGCACCGTCGAGCTGGCGAACGGCGATGTAGCGCTGGCTGCGGCGGGTGCGGTCCATGACCTGCCCTACCAGCTGGCCGCAGGCGGCGTCGATGTCGTCACCGCGGGTGGTGCGCACCGTGACGTTGAAGCCGGCCTGCTGCAGCAGCTCCTGGAAACGGCGGGTGGCGTTCTTGCTCGGCCGCTCGTAGCCGGAGTGCGGGAAGGGGTTGAAGGGGATCAGGTTGATCTTGCAGGGCACGTTGCGCAGCAGTTCGATCATCTGCAGCGCGTGCTCGGGCAGGTCGTTGACGTCCTTGAGCAGGGTGTACTCGATGGTCAGGACGCGCTTCTCGCCCAGTTGCCCGATGTATCTCTGGCAGGCGTCGAGCAGCATGGCCAGCGGATACTTGCGGTTGATCGGCACCAGTTCGTTGCGCAGCTCGTCGTTGGGCGCGTGCAGCGACAGCGCCAGGGAGACGTCGACGTGCTTGGCCAGCTCCTCGATCATCGGCACCACGCCCGAGGTGGACAGGGTGACCTTGCGCTTGGAGATGCCGTAGCCCAGGTCGTCCATCATGATGCGCATGGCGGAGACGACGTTGTCGAAGTTCAGCAACGGCTCGCCCATGCCCATCATCACCACGTTGGTGATGGCACGGTCGATCTTGGCCGGCACGCTGCCAAAGGACTTGTTGGCGATCCACACCTGGCCGATCACTTCGGCGGCGGTGAGGTTGCTGTTGAAGCCCTGCTTGCCGGTGGAGCAGAAGCTGCAGTCCAGGGCGCAACCGGCCTGGGACGACACGCACAGGGTGCCCCGGCCATTCTGCGGGATGTAGACGGTCTCGACGCAGCTGCCGGAGGCGACGCGGATGACCCACTTGCGGGTGCCGTCGCGGGAGATGTCTTCGCTGACGATTTCGGGCCCGCGGATTTCCGCGGCGGCCTTGAGCTTTTCCTTGAGCGCCTTGCCCAGGTTGCTCATGGCGTCGAAGTCGTCGATGCCGAAGTGATGGATCCACTTCATGACCTGGCCGGCGCGGAAGCGCTTCTCCCCGATCGACTCGAAGAACGACTCGAGTTGCGGCTGGGTCAGGCCCAGCAGGTTGACCTTATCGGTGGCTGTGGTCATGGGATCACCTCGACGAAATCTGTTTGAAGCCCGCGCGGGGCGCGGGCGGTGCCAGGAAGGCGGGCTGGCCGCTTCCCTGGCCGGCGCTCATCCTTAGCGGATGCGCTCGCAGACTTCGGTGGCTGCGAAGAAGTAGGAGATCTCGCGAGCGGCGGACGCTTCGGAATCCGAACCGTGGACGGCGTTCTCGTCGATGGACACGGCGAAGTCGGCGCGGATGGTACCGGCGTCGGCCTTCTTGGGATCGGTGGCGCCCATCAGCTCACGGTTCTTGGCGATGGCGTTGTCGCCTTCCAGTACCTGGACCACGACCGGACCGGAGGTCATGAAGGAAACCAGGTCCTTGAAGAAGGGACGCTCTTTGTGTTCGGCGTAGAAGCCACCGGCTTCGCGCTCGGACAGCTGGACCATCTTGGCAGCGACGACGCGCAGACCAGCTTTCTCGAAGCGGGTGACGATCTCACCGACGACATTCTTGGATACGGCATCGGGCTTGATGATCGACAGGGTACGTTGAACAGACATGTGAACTCCGGATGTGGGTATAGAGCAAAAACGAAACCCGCGGATTATACGCGGGTCCCGGTGAAAAGCGTAGCGCGGTACGGGCGATGCGTCAGGCGGACTCTTCGATCCAGGCGGCCTGGATGGCCTCCAGCACCTTCTCGCCGCCGCGCTGGGGATCGTCGTCGAACTCCGGCAGGGCCACGACCCAGTTCCGCAGATTGACGAAATTCACGTAGCGCGGATCGACGTCGGGATGGGCGTCGTTGAGTTCGATGGCGATATCCAGCACATCGGTCCATTTCAGTGCCATGACAGCTATCCTCAGTGGCCTTCGGAGACCTGGTTGATGGTGTAGCGCGGAATCTCCACTACCAGGTCTTCGCTGCCTACTACCGCCTGGCAGGACAGGCGCGAACGCATTTCCAGGCCCCAGGCCTTGTCCAGCATGTCGTCCTCGAGTTCATCGGAGGGTTCGAGGGAATCGAAGCCTTCCTGGACGACCACGTGGCAGGTGGTGCAGGCACAGGACATCTCGCAGGCGTGCTCGATGTCGATGCCGTTGCGCATGGCCGCGGCGATGATGGTTTCGCCTTCGCTGGCTTCGAAGACCGCGCCTTCGGGGCAGTGCTCGGCGTGGGGCAGCAGGGTGATCTGCGGCATGATGGAACTACTCCTCGATATCGTTGAGACGGCGACCCGCCAGGGCCGCCTTGACCGAGGCGTTCATCCGCCGGGCGGCGAAGGCATCGGTCACCTGGGAAAGACGCTTGGTCTGCTCTTCGAGCGCCTGGACGTCGGTGGCTTCCAGCAGCTCGGCCAGCCGGCCGATTTCCAGCTCGATCACCTGACGCTCCTCGGCGTCCAGCAGGCGCTCGCCATCGGCCGCGACCGCGGCGCTGACCGCCTCGATCAGTCGCCGCGCCTCGACCTGCTGTTCGCGCAGGGCACGGGCCTGCATGTCGTCGCCGGCATGGCGGAAGGAATCCTGCAGCATGTTGGCGATCTCGCCATCGGTCAGGCCATAGGACGGCTTGACCTGGACACTGGCTTCCACACCGCTGGACAGCTCGCGGGCGCTGACGCCGAGCAAGCCATCGGCATCGACCTGGAAGGTGACGCGGATCTTGGCGGCGCCGGCGACCATGGGCGGGAAGCCGCGCAATTCGAAGCGGGCCAGGGAACGCGCGTCCTTGACCAGCTCGCGCTCGCCCTGCAGCACGTGCACCAGCATGGCGGTCTGGCCGTCACGGTAGGTGGTGAAGTCCTGGCCGCGCGCCACCGGGATGGTGGTGTTGCGCGGAATGATCTTCTCCATCAGGCCGCCCATGGTCTCCAGCCCCAGGGACAGCGGGATGACGTCCAGCAGCAGCAGCTCTTCGCCCGCCCGGTTGCCGGCCAGGGAGTCGGCCTGCAGAGCGGCGCCGATGGCGACCACGCGATCCGGGTCGATGTCGGTGAGCGGGTTGCACTCGAAGAGTTCGCCCACGGCCTCACGCACATAGGGCACCCGGGTGGAGCCGCCAACCATGACCACGGCGGCGATGTCGGTCGGTTCGACCTCGGCATCGCGCAGGGCACGGCGGCAGGCCTTGAGGCTGCGTGCGACCAGCGGGGCGATGAGTTCCTGGAAGGTGCTGCGCTCCAGCACGCCCGACCAGTCGCCATGGCCGACCTCGACGCGCTCGGCGGCCGACAGGGCTTCCTTGGCGGCACAGGCGGTCTGCAGCAGGCGCCGCTGGGTGCCCGGATCCAGGTCACTGGACAACCCGGCCTGCTGGACGATCCAGCCGGCGATGGCGTGATCGAAGTCGTCACCGCCCAGGGCACTGTCGCCGCCGGTGGCCATGACCTCGAAGACGCCGCGGGTCAGGCGCAGGATGGAGATGTCGAAGGTGCCGCCACCCAGGTCGTAGATGGCGACCACGCCCTCCTCGCCCCGGTCCAGGCCATAGGCCACGGCCGCCGCAGTAGGTTCGTTGAGCAGGCGCAGCACGTTCAGCCCGGCGAAGCGGGCCGCGTCCTTGGTCGCCTGGCGCTGGGCATCGTCGAAATAGGCCGGCACGGTGATGACGGCGCCGACCAGTTCGCCGCCCAGGGTGGCTTCGGCGCGCTCACGCAGCACCCGCAGGATGTCGGCGGAGACCTCCACCGGACTCTTGCGCCCGGCAGCGGTATCGATGAAGGGCATTTCCGATTCGCCGGCCACGAAGCGATAGGGCAACTGCTCGCCCAGCTGCTTGACGTCGGCGATACCACGCCCCATGAGGCGCTTGACGGAGAGGATGGTATTGAACGGATCCTGGGCGGCGGCGGCCTTGGCCCCTGCCCCCACTTCCACGCCAGCGGCGGCATAGCGCACGGCGGACGGCAGGATCACCTCGCCCTGGAGATCGGGCAATGTCTCGGCCACGCCACTGCGCACGGCGGCCACGAGGGAATTGGTGGTACCCAGGTCGATGCCCACCGCCAGCTTGCGCTGGTGCGGCTTGGGCGCCATTCCGGGTTCGGCTATCTGCAATAGAGCCATTGGCTAGTCGGCTTATGGTTATCGGTGCCTGAGCGACACCTGTGATTAATCGTCCAGACGCTCTTCGAGCTGGCGGATCTCGCTGGCCAGCTTGTCCAGGAACTGCATGCGACGGACCAGGCGCTCGGCTTGCTCGCGCTGGGCGGGATCCTTCCAGATCGCCGCGAAGGCCTGCTCGATATCCCGCTGCGCATCCTTGAGGCGCTGGCGGAAGGCGGGAATGCCCGCGCTATCGCCGGCGTCCTGCAGGTCTTCCAACTCCTCGCGCCACTGCAGCTGCTGCATGAGGAAATCGGTATCCTGGATGGTCGCCTCCAGCGGCATCTCGTGCCCCTCGAGTTCCAGCAGGTAGCGCGCACGCCGCGAGGGCGCCCGCAGCACGTGATAGGCCTCGTTGAGCTCGGCGGAGCGCTCCAGTGCCTGGCGACGCTCACGCTCCGGCGCATCGGCGAAGCGATCCGGATGGACGGTGCGGGCCAGGTCGCGATAGCGCGACGCCAGGCCCGCCTGATCGATCTCGAAGGCGGGCTTGATCTCGAACAGGGCGAAGTGGCAGGGCTTACCCATGGCAGGCCTCAGATGTTGAAGCTTTCGCCGCAGCCACACTCGCCACGCACGTTGGGATTGTTGAACTTGAAGCCCTCGTTGAGGCCTTCACGCACGAAATCCAGCTCGGTGCCGTCCAGGTAGACCAGGCTCTTGGGGTCGATGATGACCTTGACGCCATGGCTTTCGAACACCTGATCCTCGGCCGCGAATTCGTCGACGAACTCGAGTACGTAGGCCAGTCCCGAGCAACCCGTGGTACGAACGCCCAGGCGGATGCCCTCACCCTTGCCGCGCCCATCCAGGGAGCGCTGCACGTGACGGGCGGCGGACTCGGTCATGCTGATCGCCATGGTTCCTCCTTAGAGCAGGCCTTTCTTCTGCTTGTAGTCGCTGACGGCCGCCTTGATGGCGTCTTCGGCGAGTACCGAGCAGTGGATCTTCACCGGCGGCAGGGCCAGTTCTTCGGCGATCATGCTGTTCTTGATCGACGCCGCTTCCTCGATGCTCTTGCCCTTCATCCACTCGGTGGCCAGGGAGCTGGAGGCGATGGCGGAACCGCAGCCGTAGGTCTTGAACTTGGCGTCTTCGATGATGCCCTGCTCGTTGACCTTGATCTGCAGGCGCATCACGTCGCCGCAGGCCGGGGCGCCGACCATGCCGGTGCCGACATCGGGATCGGCCGCGTCGAACTTGCCGACGTTGCGCGGGTTTTCGTAGTGGTCGATGACCTTTTCACTGTATGCCATGGTTCAATCCTCACTCATCAGGGGTTGGTCAGTGGGCTTGCCACTCGACCTGACTCAGGTCTACGCCTTCTTTGAACATATCCCACAGCGGAGACAGCTCGCGCAGCTTGGTGACGGCCTCGGCCACCTTGCTCGCGGCATAATCGACGTCTTCTTCGGTGGTGAAGCGGCCGAAGGTGAAACGGATCGAGCTGTGCGCCAGTTCATCGTTGCGGCCCAGGGCGCGCAGGACATAGGACGGCTCCAGGGACGCCGAGGTACAGGCCGAACCGGAGGAAACCGCCAGGTCCTTGAGCGCCATGATCAGCGACTCGCCTTCGACGTAGTTGAAGCTCAGGTTCAGGTTGTGCGGTACGCGGTGCACCAGGCTGCCGTTCAGGTAGACCTCTTCCAGGCCTTCGAACTGACGGTAGAAGCGATCGCTCAGGGCCTTGATGCGGGCATTTTCCTGAACCATCTCTTCCTTGGCGATGCGGAAGGCCTCGCCCATGCCGACGATCTGGTGGGTCGCAAGGGTACCGGACCTCATGCCGCGCTCATGACCGCCACCATGGGTCTGGGCCTCGATACGCACGCGCGGCTTGCGGCGGACGTAGAGGGCACCGATACCCTTGGGACCATAGGTCTTGTGCGCCGAGAAGGACATCATGTCGACCTTGAGCTTTTCCAGATCGATCTCGACCTTGCCGGTGGACTGGGCGGCATCGACATGGAAGAGCACGCCACGGGAGCGGGTCAGCTCGCCGATGGCGGCGATGTCGTTGACGGTACCGATCTCGTTGTTGACGTGCATGATGGACACCAGGGTGGTGTCTTCACGCAGGGCCGCCTCGACCATCTCGGGCGTGATCAGGCCGTCTTCGCCCGGCTCCAGGTAGGTCACCTCGAAGCCTTCGCGCTCGAGCTGGCGGGTGGTGTCCAACACCGCCTTGTGCTCGATCTTGGAGGTGATCAGGTGCTTGCCCTTGTTCTGGTAGAAGTGCGCGGCGCCCTTGATGGCCAGGTTGTCGGACTCGGTGGCACCGGAGGTCCAGACGATCTCGCGCGGGTCGGCGTTGACCAGCTCGGCCACCTGGCGACGGGCGTTTTCCACGGCTTCCTCGGCTTTCCAGCCGAACAGGTGGGAGCGCGATGCGGGGTTGCCAAAGTTGCCATCCACCAGCAGGCACTCGCTCATCTTCTGAGCGACGCGCGGATCGACGGGCGTGGTGGCGGAATAGTCTAGGTAGATCGGCAATTTCATCGGTTACTCCTAATCAGACGGGCGTCTCTGCTCAGTCGATGGTGGACGCTTCGATTTTTTCGACCGCCAGGGGCGATTGCTTGCTGGCACAGACCTTGTTGTCCTGACGCTTGGCAACCTGCTGGATCTCGTTGCGGGCGACCAGATCGGCCAGGGTGATGCCACTGAGAAAGGTATGGATCTGATCGCTCAGATCGCACCAGAGATGGTGGGTCAGGCAGGTATCACCCTGGTGACAGCCGCCGCTGCCCTGGCAACGGGTGGCGTCCACGGATTCGTTGACGGCATCTATCACCTGGGCCACATGGATACCGCCCATGTCACGCGCCAGCTGATAACCGCCGCCGGGGCCGCGCACGCTGTTGACCAGCGAGCCACGACGCAGCCGGGCGAACAGCTGTTCCAGGTAGGACAGCGAGATGCCCTGCCGCTCGGAAATGTCGGCCAGCGACACCGGGCCCCGCTGGGCATGCAGCGCCAGGTCGAGCATGGCGGTTACGGCATAGCGGCCTTTGGTGGTCAGTCTCATGACGAACTCGAGCGGGTTGCAGCGGATGACCCTGATTATCGGATTCCCGACAAAAAAGGTCAACTTTAAAACCGAGCAAATCACTCAGGCATTATCTATCGGGGGGATAGTCCGCGGATGGGATTCGCCGCGGGCGGCCTTCTGGGTTTCGGTGAGGATGCCGCGCAGGATGTTCATCTCCAGCTTGCTGATGCCGGCGCGGCCGTAGAGGCGGCGCAGACGGCTCATGAGGTGACGCGGCTTGGCCGGATCGAGGAAGCCGATTTCCACCAGGGTCTCCTCCAGGTGCTGGTAGTAGAGCTCCAGCTCCTCCACCGTCACCGGCTGGGTGTTGAGCATGGCGGTGGCCTCGACCTTGTTCATCTTGGTCGGCTGGTTCTGGGCGGCGAGCCAGGCCATGCGCACCTCGTACACCAGCACCTGGACCGCGGCGGCGAGGTTGAGCGAACCGAAGGCGGGATCCGAGGGGATGTGCACGTGGTAGTGGCAGCGCTGCAGCTCTTCGTTGGTGAGGCCGGCGTATTCGCGACCGAACACCAGGGCCACTTCGCCGCCCTGCTCCACCTGGGCCAGCGAGGTGGTGGCGCACTCGCGCGGATCGAGCAGTGGCCAGGGAATCCGCCGGTCGCGGGCGCTGGTGCCCAGTACCAGGCTGCAGCCGGTCAGGGCTTCTTCCAGGGTATCGACGACGATGGCGGCCTCGAGCACGTCGTTGGCACCGGAGGCGCGAGCAAAGGCCTCCCCGCTGGGGAAGTCCTCGGGCTCGACCAGGTAGAGGCGCGACAGGCCCATGTTCTTCATGGCCCGGGCGGCACCGCCGATGTTGCCGGGATGGCTGGTATTGACCAGAACGACGCGGATGTTATTCAGCACGTGGCTATCCTCGAGCGGACGCGGGAAATCGGCGCCGTATACTACGCCCACCCGCGCCCGCTTGCCACGAATACCCCTTCCAGCGCCGCGAAGTCTGCTATCATTGCTGGCTTTCCTTATACAACCCAGGTGATCTATCCATGCAGCCCATGCTGAACATCGCCCTGCGCGCGGCCCGCAGCGCCGGTGAACTGATTTTCCGTTCGATTGAGCGCCTGGACGTGATCGCCGTCGACGAGAAAGGCGCCAACGACTTCGTTTCCGAAGTGGATCGCGCCGCCGAGCAGACCATCCTCGCCACCCTGCGCAAGGCCTACCCGACCCACGGCTTCTATGGTGAGGAATCCGGGTACCTGGCTGGTGAAGGCGAAGGCGCCGATTACGTCTGGATCGTCGATCCGCTGGACGGCACCACCAACTTCGTCCGCGGCGTCCCGCACTTCTCCGTGAGCATCGCCTGCAAGTACAAGGGCCGCCTGGAGCACGCCGTGGTCCTGGACCCGGTGCGCCAGGAAGAATTCACCGCCAGCCGTGGCCGCGGTGCCGCCCTCAACGGCCGGCGCATCCGCGTCACCAATCGGCGCAGCCTGGAAGGCGCCCTGCTGGGTACCGGCTTCCCCTTCCGTGCCAATGACGTCGACCACCTGGACAACTACCTGGGCATGTTCCGCAGCCTGATCGGCCAGACCGCCGGCATCCGCCGCGCCGGTTCCGCCGCGCTGGACCTGGCCTACGTGGCCGCCGGTCGCTTCGATGCCTTCTGGGAAATGGGCCTGTCGGAGTGGGACATGGCGGCGGGCGCCCTGCTGGTGCAGGAAGCCGGTGGCCTGATCGGCGACTTCAACGGTGGTCACGACTTCCTCGAGAAGGGCCACATCGTCGCCGGCAACCCCAAGTGCTTCCGCGGCCTGCTGACCCAGATCCAGCCGCACCTGCCGGC
>CAUQPA010000104.1:0-10244 GCA_963519325.1 uncultured Pseudomonas sp.
CTGGAGCGCCCGCGATGCCGAGGTCTGCCAGCGTGCCCTGGCCCAGGTGGGGCTGGCGGACAAGGCCGCGCGCCGCTGGCATAGTCTTTCCGGCGGCGAACGCCAGCGCGCCCAGATCGCCCGTGCCCTGGCCCAGGAGCCCAGCGAACTCTTGCTGGACGAACCCACCAACCACCTGGATATCCAGCACCAGCTGGAAATCCTCGACCTGGTGCGCCGCCTGCCGGCCACCTGCGTGCTGGCCATCCACGACCTCAACCTGGCCGCGCTGTTCTGCGATCGCCTAGCGGTGCTGCGCGACGGTCGCCTGGTCGTCGAGGGTACGCCGGCCGAGGTGCTGACGGCGGAGCTGATCCAGCAGGTATGGGGGGTGAGAGCGCGGATAGAACGCGAGCGGGACTCGGGGCGACTCTACATTCGTTACGACGTAGCCTGACTCTGTTCCAGTGCGGACGGTTGTTAGGATTTGTCCAGGTCGCGCGCCGTCGACCGACGTAGCATCTTTTCCAGGCAGCAGCACACCCGGAGAAGGCGCCATGCTTCATTCGATTCAGTATCTGAGAGCCGCAGCGGCCCTGATGGTGGTGCTGCACCACATCGCCATAAAGGGTCAACAGTACGGCAGCGACGCCTTCAGCTTTCTCACCGTAGGGCAGTTCGGCGTCGATCTGTTCTTCATCATCTCTGGCTTTATCATGTGCCATACCACCCACGGCAAGAACCTGAGTTTTGGGCGGTTCATGCTCGCCCGTGTCCAGCGGATTCTGCCCCTGTACTGGCTGTTCACGGCGGTAGCTTTGCTGCTCTGGCTGAGCTTTCCCAACGTGGTCAATGCGGGTGGGGGCGAGACCAGCATCTGGGCATCCTGGCTGCTGGCGCCCAATGGGATGAGATATCTGGTCGATAACGGCTGGACACTCCGCTATGAATTCCTGTTCTACCTGATCTTCGGTCTGTCCTTGATGCTGACCAAGGGTAAACGGCAATTACTAGTGGCTAGCGTATTGCCCCTATTGGCGCTGACTGGCCTGCTGGTGAAGCCAGAGAACTCCTGGCTGCAGTTTCTGCTGGACCCTCTGCTGCTGGAATTTCTGATGGGGATTGCCGTATTCCACCTTTGGCGGTCCGGACACCTGGGACGTTGGCCGCTTTCGTTGCTAGGGCTGGTTGGGGTGGTCGCCTTGATCTATCAGAACGACCAGGGGCTGGTCGAAACACCTTTTGGGCGCGTCCTCAGTGGGGGGCTGCCCATGATGCTGATCTGCCTGAGCGTGGTCGGTGCCGAGGATCGGCTTTCTGGTTGGCGCAACATGTTTAAACCGCTGGAGCGCCTGGGTGACAGTTCTTACTCGCTCTATCTTTCCCACGTGTTCGTCTTGAGTCCGCTCGCTAGAGTCGCCCAGAAAGTAGGGATATTGGGCGGCTGGTCTTTCGGTGGCCTGCTCTTGGTGGGAGCGCTGCTGGTGGGCTGGCTGTGTTATGCCTGGGTAGAACGGCCATTGAATGCCTGGGTGAAACAGTGGGGGGGCGGTGTTCTGCATCGGAGCGCCCGTAGCGTGTAGCAGACGTTGCTCCTGTCTAGGCGAAGCAAGATTCTTATTAGGGATAATACCTATGCCTCTTGATGTTCCTGGTTATGTATCGGTGCTCGATTTCTACCAAGGTGAGGCGGATTACACCGAGGCTTTCCGCAAGGCCATCGACTCGCTGCAGGGTGGAGGAATTGTCTTGGTTCCCCAGGGGGTATTCTGATTCAGCCGATGGGGCAACGGGCGTGAAGTCATCTGGATGTCCTTCCAGATGACCGTTTTGTGCTAGACGCTCGGTCCAGACTTGGATCGATAGCAGGCCTGGCGTTGGCCTATGACTTCCCGGTAACTCAGGTCGAACAGGCGAGACTCATGAATGACCTGGCGCCAACTGGCACAGCCATAGCGCCTGGGCAACTGTTCGGGGTGTTGCTGGGCGATCCATCTTTCTGCAGCTGCGACCGATGTCCAGCCGTTCACGGCCAGCGCCTTCGTGGCAGCGAGTAACGCCTGGACACAGCCGGCGTACGACCAGTACACCTTCCCATCCGGTGCTATGCCATCGACGAGCAGGTCGTATCCGGCCTCGCTATTGATGAAGTTGGCGAGAGAGGTCCGTATTTGGTCCAGGCGTTCGGCCCAGTCCTGTAGCTGTTCCAGGTGACGGTCCACGCGTTCGTTGGCGCGGTTGAGGACGTCATACGCCTCCTGGCAGCTTGGTAAGCTCCAAAGATCATGTTGCTCCAGAAAGTGATGCACGAGCGTATTTCTCAGCCGTACCAGCTCCTTCAGATCCTCTTGGATTCGTTGATAGTCAGGGGCTGAAAGACTCAGGTGTACGGTCATGTTCATGAAGGTGACGTTTTCCAGAGTGATGTCAGGCGCCTCACGCTCCGTCCCTTCGATCACCAGGTAGTTGCCCAGCAACTGATTCATCAACTGCCCCAGGGTTTGATTGGCGACGCTGGCTACCTGTTTCGCATGAAGCGCTGCTAGCTCAGTTGCCGGTCCGGCCAATTGCTGATGCGCCACCATCGCCTTCAACAGACGTTCGTACTGTTGCAATCGCAAAAGACAGCGGCCCAGCAAACGCTGGGCTTCACGCTGCAACTGCGGCAAATCGGCATCCTGTTCCAAGGATCAAGGCGTCCAACTGGACTGGTCGAGCGGTAGTCGACCATCGGGGTCCAGCACCTGTAGCGACTGGCCCTCGCCCAGCAGGTCCGGATAGAGCACCACGTTCGTCCCGCCTGGATGTACCAAGCTAGGGAACAAAATGCCGCAGTGCCCCTGCGCTCTGACCAGATCGCCCAGTACCCAGGTAGGGGGTTCGATGTGTTGCTCGAAGCGCAGGAGGCGCCAGTCCTCGCGCCAATCGTGCCAGAGTTCGTCCCAGGTCGAGTCCCGTTGCAGTAGTCGCAGATCGACGAGAGCGGTGAGGTTGGCGCTGTAGCTGCAGAGGGTCGCCGGAGGCAGAAAGGCCGAGGTCTGCTGGTACTCACGCAGCGCCGTCAGTTCATCGAGCGAAAGATAGAGTGCCGCGACGCCTTCGCGATTGAAGCGGCCACCGCGCAAGGCGGCTCCAGCACCACTCAGCGGCTGGCTGGCCCAGCGTGGCGTATGGGCGCGAAACAGCGGTGTCGCGGCTGGCAGCTCTACCAGGATCATCCCACGAAGCCCGAACTGACGGACTCCAGATAACCGATGGCATCCTCGGTGCGGCCATCCTGTACCAGTTGCAACAGCGTCCGGTGGCGAAAGGCCGCGATGGGCTCGTTCTTGACCAGAAACACGGCGCGTTGCGGGTCGGGTTGAATGACCGTGGCTGCCGAGATGACGCGCATCACGTCACGCAGGGCCGTTTGCAGCTTGGGCGACTCAGGATGGGTACGCAGGGTGTTGCGATGTACACGGGCCAAATCCGCCAGATCCTGCTGCTGCAAATCCAGCAGCTTCGCGACGCCGCTGACGGAGAACCGCGAAGTGCCCGGCTCACGCGTCATTTCGAGCACGGTGGAAAGGGCTGCAGACATGGTGGACTCCCAGATTCCATTACGCATTAGGTATTACACATTAGCGCACTTTTATATCAACTAAAACGCACTTTTTATGCACATTTCTTGAGGTGGCGCTCTTGATACGCTTTACACGCAATCACGCTCATTTAAATATTGTTCGTTGCGATTATCGCCCCTTCGCTCGATAATCGGCCAAAAGCCTGCCGAGGATAGGGTCTATGGACGATAACCGCACCGCTCATGCCACGGGCCTGCCGCCGTTGGCGGCGCCGCCGATCATCGCCTCGCCGGCCAAGCGCATCGAAGCCTTCGCCGGCGACCCGAATTTCATGACCTCCCTGGCCCGTGGCCTGGCGGTGATCCATGCCTTCCAGGAACGCAAACGCCAGCTGACCATCGCCCAGATCAGCCACCGCACCGAGATCCCCCGCGCGGCGGTGCGGCGCTGCCTGCATACCCTGATGAAGCTGGGCTACGTCACCACCGATGGCCGCACCTATTCGCTGCTACCCAAGGTGCTGACCCTGGGACATGCCTATCTGTCGTCCACGCCGCTGGCGGTCACTGCCCAGCCGGTGCTCGATCGCCTCAGCGAACAGCTGCACGAGGCCTGTTCCATGGCCACCCTGGAAGGCGACGAGATCCTCTACATCGCCCGCTCGGCCACCCCGCAGCGGCTGATTTCGGTGGACCTCAGCGTCGGCAGCCGGCTGCCGGCCTACTGCACCTCCATGGGCCGCATCCTGCTCGCCGCCCTCGACGATGCCGCGCTGCACGACTACCTGGAGCACGCCGATCTGCAGGCCAAGACCAGCCGCACCCTCTACCAGCCGCCAGCGCTGATCGACTGCCTGGGCCAGGTGCGCCAGCAGGGCTATGTAGTGGTCGACCAGGAATTGGAGGTCGGGCTGCGATCCCTGGCGGTGCCCCTGAGGGATGCCGCCGGCCAGGTGCTGGCGGCGCTCAACGTCGGCACCCATGCCAGCCGGGTCAGCCGCCAGGAGCTGGAGACCCGCTTCCTGCCGGTGCTGCTGGCGGCCAGCCAGGAATTGAGCACCCGGCTGTTTCACTAGCGAATCCGGTCGATTATCGGCCACCTCGCCGATAATCGAATTGTCAGTCTCTTGTGGTTGGGCTTAACGTCGGCGCAGTGGCGCAATACGCCGATAACAACAACACGAGCAGACCACCATGACGCAAATCCTCGACGCGGGCGCCGCGCCCCTGGCCGATCGCCCCGCCACGGCCGTGGCCGGCACCCTGGACGTCCAGCAGTTCATCAATCGCCAGGCCCTCTCGGCCTACCAGTGGCGCATCGTCGCCCTGTGCTTCCTCATCGTCTTCCTCGACGGCCTGGATACCGCCGCCATGGGCTTCATCGCCCCGGCGCTGTCGGTGGACTGGGGGGTGCCGCGCGCCAGCCTGGGCCCGGTGATGAGCGCCGCCCTGGGCGGCATGGTGTTCGGCGCCCTCGGCTCCGGGCCCCTGGCCGACCGCTTCGGCCGCAAGGGCGTGCTGGTGGTGGCCACCTTCATCTTCGGTGGCTTCAGCCTGCTGTCGGCCTTCAGTGCCAACCTCGAACAACTGGTGATCCTGAGATTCCTCACCGGCCTGGGCCTCGGCGCGGCCATGCCCAACGCCACCACGCTGCTCTCGGAATACACCCCCGAGCGGCTCAAGTCGCTGCTGGTGACCAGCATGTTCTGCGGCTTCAACCTGGGCATGGCCGGCGGCGGTTTCGTCTCGGCCTGGATGATTCCGGCCTATGGCTGGCACAGCCTGCTGGTGCTGGGGGGCGTACTGCCGCTGGCCCTGGCGGTGGTGCTGCTGCTCTGGCTGCCGGAGTCGGCACGTTATCTGGTGGTGCACGGCAAGAGCGCCGAGCGCATCCGCCGGGTGCTGGCGCCCATCGGCCGCGAGGCCGCCGAGGCGCGGCACTTCGTGGTGCCGGAGCAGAAATCGGTAAAGACCGGCAACGTCTTTGCGGTGATCTTCAACCGCAGCTACAGCGCCGGCACCCTACTGCTGTGGCTGACCTATTTCATGGGCCTGGTGATCGTCTATCTGCTGACCAGCTGGCTGCCGACCCTGATGCGCGACGCCGGGGCCAGCCTGGAGCAGGCCGCGCTGATCGGGGCGCTGTTCCAGTTCGGCGGGGTACTCAGTGCGGTCTTCGTCGGCTGGGCCATGGACAGGTTCAATCCGCACAAGGTCATCGGCCTGTTCTATGCCCTGGCCGGTATCTTCGCCTATTGCGTCGGCCAGAGCCTGGGCCAGGTCGCCCTGGTCGCCACCCTGGTGCTGGTAGCCGGCATGTGCATCAACGGCGCCCAGTCGGCCATGCCCTCGCTGGCGGCGCGCTACTACCCGACCCATGGCCGCGCCACCGGGGTGTCCTGGATGCTCGGCATCGGTCGCTTCGGCGCCATCACCGGTGCCTGGATGGGGGCGACCCTGCTGGGCCTGGGCTGGACCTTCACTCAGGTGCTCACCGCGCTGCTGCTGCCCGCTGCGCTGGCCGCTCTGGCGGTGCTGATCAAGGGCGTGGTCAGCCACGCCGACGCCACCTGAACGCACGCCTGCTCCATTGCGGGTGGCAGCGCTAGGCGAGGGCGCTGTCACCGCGTAAAGTTGCACCCTTCGATCGCTTCGTAGTGGCCCGCTCTAGAGCGGGCGCAGACGTCTCAAGGGCTTCCATGACAGGTTTCCATCACGGCCGGCGGTGGGCTGCACGGCTGATAACGCTTATCGCTTGCTTTCTGATTGCACCGACCTTCGCCGAGACCCGCCAGGTCACGGACGTCCTCGGTCGCACGGTGACCCTCTCGGTCCCTGCCAAGCGGGTGGTGCTGGGGTTCCACTTCGGCGACTACCTGGCGGTGGGGGGCGAGCAGGGCTTCGACGCCGTCGTCGGCGTCTCGCGTGGCGCCTGGGAACGCAAGGTCCCGGCCAACTGGGCGCTGCACGTCGCCCACCGGCCGTCGCTGGGGACGCTGCCCGATGTCGGCGAGGTGGAAAACAACAGCTTCTCCGTGGAAGAGGTCCTCGCCCTCAAGCCGGATCTGGTGGTCTTGGCCGCCTGGCAATTCCAGGCGCTGGACAGCGAGGTCAAGCGTCTCGAACAGCTCGGCATTCCGGTGGTGGCGATCGACTACAACGCCCAGACCCTGGAGCGCCACCTGGCGTCCACCCGCCTGCTCGGCGTGATCACCGGGCAGGAGGCGCGCGCCGCCGAGCTGGCCGACTTCTACGCCAAGGTGGTGCAGGACATCCAGACCCGCATCGCGGCGGCCCATAGGCCGAAGCCGCGGGTCTACGTCGAATTCGGCAACAAGGGTCCGGCCGAATACTCCTTCACCTATGGGCAGAACATGTGGGGCGCCATGGTGACCCTAGCCGGTGGCGACAACATCGCCGCACCCTTCGTGCAATGGTGGGGGGTGATGAATCCGGAGCAGGTGCTCATGGCCCAGCCGCAGATCATCTTCATCTCCGGCCGCGAGGACAACAGCAATCCCACCGCGCTGCCCATGGGGCCCGGGGTCACCGCCGACGACGCCCGCAGCCACCTGCGCGCCTTCATGCAGCGACCGGGCTGGGCCAACCTGCCGGCGATCCGCGATGGCCGCCTCTATGGCGTCTATCAGGGCGCCTCGCGCAGCCTGGAAGACTTCGCCATGCTGCAATTCATCGCCAAGCAGCTCTATCCGGATCTGTTCCAGGACGTGGATCCGGTGGCCAACTACCGCGACTACTATCGTCGCTACCTGCCGATCCAGCCCCAGGGCACCTTTGCCATAGGCCTGACGCCATGACCGAGGCCTCGAGCGCCAGCCACGGGAACGCCATCGCCGAGCAACGCGCGCGGGAGCGCCGCCGCTGGCGGGCCTGCGGGATCTTTCTGGTGCTGACCCTGGCGGGTCTGGTGCTGGACATCGCCACCGGCCCTTCGCTGCTCTCGCCGCTGGAGGTGCTCAAGTCCCTGACCGGCCTGGGTGAGCGCCAGCCGATGACCGACGCCATCGTCCGCGACCTGCGCCTGCCGGTGGCCCTGATGGCCCTGGCGGTGGGCGCCGCCCTCGGTGCCGGCGGGGCGCAGATGCAGACGCTGCTCAACAACCCCATGGCCAGCCCCTACACCCTGGGCATGGCTGCCGCCGCTGGTTGCGGCGCCGCCCTCAGCCTGGCGCTGGGCAGCTTCGGCCTGGGTGCGCTGATCGGGGTGCCGCTGGGCGCCTTCGTCTTCGCCATGCTGGCGGCGCTGTTCCTCTTCGCCCTGGCGTCGCTCAAGCGCACCGGCAGCGACACCATCATCCTCGGTGGCATCGCCCTGCTGTTTCTCTTCCAGTCGCTGCTGTCGCTGGTGCAGTTCCTGTCCTCGCCGGAGTTGTCGCAGCAGATCCTGTTCTGGCTGTTCGGCAGCCTGGGCCGCGCCACCTGGACCACCCTGGGCATCGTCTCGGGGATGACCCTGCTGTGCTGTGGCCTGCTGCTGGGCGATGCCTGGAAGCTGGCCGCCCTGCGCCTGGGCGAGGCCCGCGCCGCCAGTCTGGGCGTGGACATCCGCCGCCTGCGCCTCAAGGTGCTGATCCTGGTGGCGGTGATGACCGCCACGGCGACCAGCTTCGTCGGGGTGATCGGCTTCGTCGGCCTGGTGGCCCCCCATATCGCCCGCTGGCAGGTCGGTGAGGACCAGCGCTTCCTGCTGCCGCTGTCGGCCATCTGTGGCGCCCTGATGCTGTCCTTCGCCTCGGTGCTGTCCAAGTCCATCCTGCCGGGCGCGCTGTTTCCCGTGGGCATCGTCACCGCCATCGTCGGGGTGCCCTTCCTGCTCTGGCTCATCTTCGCCCCGCGCAGGTCCAGCCTATGATTCGCCTCCACGACCTCGCGCTGAAGCGCGGCGACCGTACCGTGATCTCCGGGCTGTCCACCGAACTGCACCCCGGCCAGGTCCATGTGATCCTCGGCCCCAACGGCACCGGCAAGACCACCCTGCTGCGTGCCCTGGCCGGTGACCTGCCGCTGGCCGCCGGCCGGATCGAGCGGGGCGAGCGGCGGTTGGTGGCCGGCGCCTCGGCCCGCAGCCAAAGGGACGGCTGGTGCCAGGGCGTGGCCTATATGCCGCAGGATTCCCATGCCGAGGCGGCGCTGTCGGTGCTGGAGACGGTAGCCATGGGCAGCCTGGAGCGGTTGACCCTGCATCTGGACGATGACCTGCTGCGGCGCGCCCTCGGCAAGCTGGAGGAGGTGGGCATCGCCCATCTGGCCTCGCGCCAGCTGGGCGCCCTGAGCGGTGGCCAGCGGCAACTGGTGTTCTTCGCCCAGGTGCTGATGCGCGAGCCCGCGGTGATGCTGCTGGACGAACCGGTCAGCGCCCTGGATCTGCGGCACCAGATCAACCTGCTGGATAGAGTGCGCCACGAGACCCGCTTGCACGGCCGGGTGACCGTGGTGGTGCTGCACGACCTCAACCTGGCCTGCCAGTACGCCGATTCGCTGCTGGTGCTGGTCGACGGGGGCCTGCTGGCCGCCGGACGTCCCGCCGCCATCGTCACCGCCGACCTGCTGGAGGCCACCTACGGCGTGGCGGTGGATATCCTCCACGACCGCCAGGGCCGCCCGGTGGTCCAGCCGCTGGCGGGTCAGGCCTTCAACGAGGCCTGACCGCAGGGAGCCGCGAAGCGGCTAACGAAACCAGGCGGGCGCCTGTCAGGCGGCTGTGCGCGGCGCGCAGGAACCGGACCGGGCTCGCGCACGGGGGAGGAGGGAGCATCTGAAGAGACCGAGCACTGCACGCGCCCGCCTGGCGGACGCATGCAGTTTCGTTGGGTGCTGTTAGAAGGTGTAGGTGAAGCCGGCCTGCACGGTGCGCGGTTCGCCCGGATAGCTGTAGGCGTTCCAGGAGCTCTCGTCGTAGCCCTTGTTGAAGACGTTGCGCACGTCCAGGTTCAGCCGCAGGTGCTCGTCGACCTTGTAGAAGCTCAGCAGGTCGGTGACCGTGTAGCTGTCCATCTTGTAGTCGCTGACCGCGGTCTTCTGGCCTTCGCGCTCACCCACGTACTTGACGTTGGCGCCCAGCCCCAGGCCGCGTAGCACACCGTCGTGGAATTCGTAGACGTTGAGCAGGTTGACGGCGTTGCGCGGGATGTTGGTCAAGCGGGTGCCGCGCGGCAGGCTGTTGTCCTTGGTCACCTCGGCGTCGGTGAAGGCGTAGCCACCGAGGATGCGCCAGTTGGCCGTCAGGTCGCCGGCGACGTTGAGTTCGAAGCCGCGGCTGCGGACTTCGCCGGCGGCGACGTTGAAGTTCGGATCGACCGGATCCAGGGTCAGGACGTTTTCCTTGACCGTGTGGAAGATCGCCGCGTCGACGCTGAGGCGACCGCCCAGCGCCGCCCACTTCAGGCCCAGCTCGTAGGCCTTGCCTTCCTCGGGATCGAAGCCACCACCCTGGCGCGCCGCGCCGGTGTTGGGCTTGAACGACTTGGAGGCGCTCGCGTAGAGCGCCAGGTCCGGGGTGAGGTCGTAGCTGGCGCCCAGGCGCGGGGTGACGGCGGTGTCGTCGTTGGTCCAGCTCTGGCCGCCGGCGACGAAGTTGTCGTAGTCGTGCTCGAAGCGCTCCAGGCGCAGGCCACCCAGCACCTTGAAGCGCTCGGTGAGGGCTATCTGGTTGTTTAATAATGAGTACCAGGTCTTGAGG
>CAUQPA010000105.1:0-10214 GCA_963519325.1 uncultured Pseudomonas sp.
GCGGTAAGAGCGCACCGCACGGCTGGCAACAGTTCGTGGCTAGGTAAACCCCACCTGGAGCAAGACCAAATAGGAATCCATAGGCGTGGCCCGCGCTGGATTCGGGTAGGTCGCTAGAGGCAATCAGCGATGGTTGTCCCAGAGGAATGACTGTCCTCGACAGAACCCGGCTTACAGGTCGGCTCTCGCATCCCCCTCTCTCCCAGGCTGCTCTGTCTGGGGCTCCAGGCGCCTCTTCATAAATCACTTTAATCAATTGAGCCAATCAATTGACTTCATTTCCGTTTGTCGGAAATCGATGTCGTTCGTCCTGTCCGTGAACTCGTGCAATTTGCTCGAAATCCGCGTCCCACGCGGCCTGGGAACCCCTTCGCTTACCTTGACTGAAAGTGGCCCTCCTCAATATAGTGGCGGCCGGTGGTACGAAGTGGGACGAAGTGGGATTAAATGGCAGGAAGAGCCTATTAGAGGACGCGACATTGTTTCGGGGAGCGAACGCCATCAGTCTCGACGCCAAGGGGCGCGCCGCGATGCCGAGCCGGTATCGTGACGAGCTGCTGGAGCGTTGTGCCGGCCAGCTCATCGTGACGATCGATGCGGTCGATCCCTGCCTTTGCGTCTACCCCCTGCCCGAGTGGGAAATCATCGAAAGCAAGCTGCGGCAGTTGCCCTCGCTACGCGAGGAGACTCGCCGCTTGCAGCGCTTGCTGATCGGCAACGCGGTGGACCTGGAACTCGACGGCAGTGGCCGCTTCCTGGTGCCCCCGCGCCTGCGTGAATACGCCAAGCTGGACCGCCGGGTGATGCTGGTCGGGCAGCTCAACAAATTCCAGTTATGGGATGAGGACGCCTGGAGCGCCGTGTGCGACGCGGATCTCCTGGCAATTAAAGAACCCGGCGGTATGCCGGATGAAATGCGCGACTTGATCCTGTGACCATGAACCCAGTCTTCCACCACGTCTCCGTTCTGCTGGACGAGGCCGTACAGGCATTGGCGATCCAGCCTGCCGGCCGTTACCTGGACGGTACCTTCGGCCGTGGCGGTCACAGCCGGGCGGTGTTGCGCCTGCTGGGTGGGGAAGGGCGCCTGCTGGGTTTCGACAAGGATCCCCAGGCGATCGCCGCGGGCCAGGCGCTGGCCAGCGAGGACTCCCGCTTCGAGATCGTCCAGCGCAGCTTCGCCGAACTCGGCGATGAGTTGGTCAGTCGTGGCTGGTCCGGTCAGGTCGATGGCGTGCTGCTCGACCTGGGCGTCTCTTCGCCCCAGCTCGACGACCCCGAGCGCGGCTTCAGCTTCATGCAGGACGGTCCGCTGGACATGCGTATGGACCCGAGTCGGGGCCAGAGCGCCGCTGCCTGGATCGCCACGGCCGCCGAGGCCGACATCGCCCAGGTGTTCAAGGAATTCGGCGAAGAACGCTTCGCCAAGCGCATGGCGCGTGCCGTGGTGCAGCGCCGTGACGTCCAGCCCTTCGAGCGCACCGCCGATCTGGCCAAGGTGCTCACCGAGGCCAATCCGGCCTGGGAAAAGGGCAAGCATCCTGCGACCCGCGCCTTCCAGGGCCTGCGCATCTACATCAATCGTGAACTGAGCGACCTGGAGCAGGGCCTGCAGGCAGCCTACGAGCAGCTGGCGGTCGGTGGCCGGCTGGTGGTGATCAGCTTCCACTCCCTCGAAGATCGCATCGTCAAGCAATTCATGCGCCGGCTGGCCAAGGGCGAGGCCGACCAGCTGCCGCGCGACCTGCCCATCCGCGCCACGGTGTTCGAGCCCTCGCTGCGCCTGCTCGGCAAGCCCATCTATGCCAGCGAAGGCGAACTGGCCGCCAACCCCCGTGCCCGCAGCGCCGTCATGCGCGTTGCCGAGAAACTGAAATGAGCCGGCTGTTCGTGAAGAAGCTGCCCCTGGGCAGCAGCGTCATGCTGGTGCTCTTCGCCGGCGTACTGCTGTCGGCGGTGGCGGTGGCCTACAGCGCCCACTGGAATCGCCAGCTGCTCAACACCCTCTATGGCGAGATGGCCATCCGTGACAAGGCGCAGGCCGAGTACGGCCGCCTGCTGCTGGAGCAGAGCACCTGGACCGCCCATAGCCGGGTCGAGGCCCTGGCCAGCGGCCAGTTGCAGATGCGCATCCCCGATCCGGCCGAAATCCGGATGGTCAATCCGTGATAGGCCTCATCACGCGCCTGCCCTGGCGCTTCAGCCTGATCCTCGGGCTGTTGCTGGTCATGGTCGGCACCATCGTCTGGCGCATCGTCGACCTGCACGTGATCGACCGCGCCTTCCTCAAGGGGCAGGGCGATGCGCGCAGCGTGCGCACCATTCCGATTCCGGCCCACCGCGGCCTGATCACCGATCGCAACGGCGAGCCGCTGGCGGTCAGCACCCCGGTCACCACCCTGTGGGTCAATCCCAAGGAACTGGCCGGTGCCGAGGATCGCTGGCCGTTGCTGGCCGATGCCGTCGGCCAGCCGCGGGCGGAGCTGAGCAAGCGCCTCGAGCAGAACGCCAGCAAGGAATTCCTCTACCTGGCGCGGGGCCTCACCCCCGAGCAGGGCGAGGCGGTGATGACCCAGGTCAAGGCGCACAAGATTCCCGGGGTCTACGACATCGAGGAATTTCGTCGTTTCTATCCCGCGGGCGACGTGGCGGCCCACGTGGTCGGTTTCACAGACATCGACGATCATGGTCGCGAAGGCATCGAGCTGGCCTTCAACGAGTGGCTGTCCGGCGTGCCGGGTCGGCGCCAGGTGGTCAAGGATCGCCGTGGCCGGCTGATTCGCGATGTGCAGGTCGCCAAGAACGCCAAGCCGGGCAATACCCTGGCACTGTCCATCGACCTGCGACTGCAGTATCTCGCCGCCCGCGAACTGCGCAATGCCCTGACCCAGTTCGAAGCCGAGGCGGGTAGCCTGACCATCGTCGACGTCAAGACCGGCGAGGTCCTGGCGATGGTCAACATGCCCACCTACAACCCCAACAACAGACGCAGTCTCGAACCGGCCGCCATGCGCAACCGGGCGATGATCGACGTCATGGAGCCCGGCTCGGTGATGAAGCCGATCTCCATGACCGCCGCCCTCGCCAGCGGTCGCTGGAAGCCCACCGACAAGGTCAACGTCTATCCCGGCTCGCTGCAGATCGGCCGCTACACCATCAAGGACGTCTCCCACAGCGATGGCGCCCTGGACCTGACCGGCATCCTGATCAAATCCAGCAACGTCGGCATGAGCAAGATCGCCTTCGACGTCGGTGGCGAGAACATCTACAACGCCATGCGCGCCGTGGGTCTGGGCCAGGACACCGGCCTGGGCTTCCCCGGCGAACGGGTCGGCAACCTGCCCAATCATCGCAACTGGCGCCCGGCCGAGACCGCGACCCTGTCCTATGGCTACGGCCTGGCGGTGACCGCGGTGCAGCTGGCCCATGCCTACTCGGTGCTGGCCAACGACGGTCGCTCGGTGCCCCTGTCCATGGTGCGCCTGGACAAGGCCCCGGCCAGCGACCAGGCAGTGGACGAGCGGGTCGCCAAGACCCTGCAAGGCATGTTGCAGCAGGTCGTGGAAGCGCCCGGTGGGGCATTCCGCGCCCAGGTGCCTGGCTACCATGTGGCGGGCAAGAGCGGGACCGCGCGCAAGACCAGCACCGGTACCCGCGGCTACGCCGAGAATTCCTATCGCTCGCTGTTCGCCGGCTTCGGCCCCACCAGCAACCCGCGCCTGGCCGCGGTGGTGGTGATCGACCGGCCGAGCAAGGGCGGCTACTACGGCGGCGTGGTGTCGGCGCCGGTGTTCAGCCGGGTCATGTCCGGTGCCCTGCGCCTGATGAACATCCAGCCGGACAACATCCAGCCGCTGCCGGTGCAGCAGCAGGCCCAGGCCGCCAGCAAGCCGCTGCTGGTCGGGGAGCGTGATCGATGAGCCGCCTGCTGACCGACCTCCTGTCTGAAGCTGCCCCTGCCGTCGAGATCGTCGGCCTGGCCCTGGACAGTCGCGAGGTCCAGCCCGGCTTCCTGTTCCTGGCCGTTCCCGGTCTGCACAGCGACGGTCGTGCCCATATCGCCGGCGCCGCCGAGCGTGGCGCCGCCGCCATCGCCTACGAGGCCGACAACGCCCCAGCCTTGCCGGCGCTGGACATTCCCCTCGTGGCCGTTCACGGCCTCGCCGGCCAGCTGTCCGCCATCGCCGGGCGTTTCCATGGTGAGCCCAGCCAGCGCCTGAGCCTGGTCGGGGTTACCGGCACCAATGGCAAGACCAGCGTCAGCCAACTGATCGCCCAGGGCTGCGACCTACTCGGCCAGCGTTGCGGCATCGTCGGTACCCTGGGCAACGGCTTCCATGGCGCCCTCGCCGAAGGCCGCCACACCACGCCGGACGCCCTCAAGCTGCAGGCAACCCTGGCCGAGCTGGCCGCGCGCGGCGCCGCCAGCGTGGCCATGGAAGTCTCTTCCCACGGCCTGGCCCAGGGTCGCGTGGCGGCCCTGGCCTTCAAGGTCGCGGTCTTCACCAACCTGACCCGCGACCACCTCGATTTCCACGGCACCATGGACGCCTATGGCGAGGCCAAGGCCCAACTGTTCGCCTGGCCGGCGCTCGGCGTCCGGGTACTCAATCTGGACGACGCCTTCGGCCGGGCGCTGGCGGCGCGTCCCAGCGATGCCCTGACCCTGACCTACGGCCTCGGTGATCCAGCGGCGAGCCTGCACTGCCAGGCTGTGCAGTTCGATGACCATGGCGTACGTGCCCACCTGGTGACCCCCCTGGGCGCCGGCGAACTGCGCAGCCAACTGATAGGCCGCTTCAACCTGAGCAACCTGCTGGCCGCCATCGGCGCCTTGCTGGGTCTGGGCCATCGCCTCGACGACATCCTCGCCATCCTGCCGCAGCTGCAGGGCCCGGCCGGACGCATGCAGCGCCTGGGCGGTGCCGGACAGCCGCTGGTGGTGGTGGACTACGCCCATACCCCGGATGCCCTGGACAAGGTGCTCACTGCCCTGCGGCCCCATGTCGGTGCCGAGGGTCGACTGGTCTGCGTGTTCGGCTGTGGCGGCGATCGCGATCGCGGCAAGCGGCCGGAAATGGCCGCGGTGGCCGAGCGCCTGGCCGACCAGGTAGTGGTGACCGACGACAATCCCCGTACGGAAGATCCGGCCGCCATCGTCGCCGACATCCGCGCCGGCTTCCGGCATCCCGAGCGGGTTCGCTTCGCCGGACGACGCGAAGCCGCCATCGCCCTGGCGGTCGCCGAGGCGAAGCCGCAGGACATCGTGGTGCTGGCCGGTAAGGGCCATGAGCCCTACCAGGAAATCGCCGGTATCCGGCACGCCTTTTCCGATCTCGACCAGGCCGAGCGGGCCCTGACCGCCTGGGAGCGACAGCATGCTTAGATCCTTCACCCTCACCGAAGTGGCCGAGGCCCTGACCGGCAATCTGCTGGGCGCCGATACCCTGTTCGACGGCGTCGGCACCGACAGCCGCAAGACGGTGGCCGGCCAGCTGTTCGTCGCCCTGACCGGGCCACGCTTCGATGGCCATGCCTACCTGGCCGACGTGGCTGCCCAGGGCGCCGCGGCTGCCCTGGTGGAACGGGCGGTGCCCGAGGTACACCTGCCCCAGCTGGTGGTGGCCGATACCCGCCTGGCGCTGGGTCGCCTGGGCGCCTTCAACCGTGACCTCTTCCACGGCCAGGTCGCCGCCGTCACCGGTTCCAGCGGCAAGACCACGGTCAAGGAATTGCTCGCCGCCATCCTACGCCAGCGCGGCACGACCCTGGCCACCCAGGGCAACCTGAACAACGACCTGGGTGCCCCCTTGACCCTGCTGCAACTGGCCGCCGAGCACGCCTATGGCGTCATCGAGCTGGGCGCTTCGCACGTCGGGGACATCGCCTACACCGTGAGCCTGACACGCCCGGATGTCGTTATCATTACCAACGCCGGCCAGGCCCATGTGGGCGAATTCGGCGGCGTCGACCGCATCGTCGAGGCCAAGGGCGAGATCATCGAAGGGGTGGGCGAGGGCGGCACCGTGGTGCTCAACCGCGACGACGCGGCCTTCGAGACCTGGCAGCGCCGCGCCGCCGGCCGCCGAGTCGTGGCCTTCGGCCTGGATGCCCGTGCCGATGTCCGAGCCACCGAGGTGCGTCTCGACGGCCAAGGCCGCCCGAGCTTCCTCCTGCACACCGCCCAGGGCGAGGCGCCTGTCACCCTGCAATTGCTCGGCGCCCATAACGTGGGCAATGCCCTGGCGGCCGCTGCGGCGGCCCTCAGCCTGGGTTTGGACCTGGCCACCGTCGCCCGCGGCCTGGCCGAGGCGGCGCCGGTCAAGGGTCGTACCCTGACCCAGACCAGCCGTCACGGTGCCCAGGTCATCGACGACAGCTACAACGCCAACCCCGCCTCGGTGAAGGCCGGGATCGACCTGCTGGCCGCCCTGCCGGGCCGTCGGGTGGTGGTCCTGGGCGACATCGCCGAGCTGGGCGAGTGGACCGAAGAGGGCCATCGCGACGTGGGCGAGCATGCCCGCGGCAAGGTGGACGCCTTCTACAGCGTCGGACCTTCGATGGCCCACGCGGCCCGCGCCTATGGCGCCGAGGCTCGGCATTTCGCCGATCGCGAACACCTGATCGAGGCCCTGGCGGACGAGGACCGGGCCGGAACCACCCTGCTGATCAAGGGATCCCGCAGCGCGGCGATGGACAAGGTCGTCGCCGCGCTCTGCGCTATCAACACCGAGGAGAAACACTGATGCTGCTGCTGTTGGCGGAGTTCCTGCAACAGTTCTACAAGGGCTTCGCCGTCTTCCAATACCTCAGCCTGCGCGGCATTCTGGGCGTACTGACCGCCCTGTTGCTGTCGTTGTGGCTCGGCCCCTGGATGATCCGCACCCTGCAGATCCGCCAGATCGGCCAGGCCGTGCGCAACGACGGCCCCCAGTCGCACCTGTCCAAGTCCGGCACCCCCACCATGGGCGGCGCCCTGATCCTGACCACCATCGGCATCAGCACCCTGCTGTGGGCCGACCTGCACAACCGTTATGTCTGGACCGTGCTGGCGGTGACCTTCCTGTTCGGTGCCATCGGCTGGGTCGATGACTATCGCAAGGTGATCGAGAAGAATTCCCGCGGCCTGCCGAGTCGCTGGAAGTATTTCTGGCAATCGGTGTTCGGCCTGGGGGCGGCGATCTTCCTCTATGTCACGGCCAAGGCGCCCATCGAAACCACGCTGATCCTGCCCCTGCTGAAGAACATCGAAATCCCGCTGGGGATTTTCTTCGTTGTGCTGACCTACTTCGTCATCGTCGGCTCCAGCAACGCGGTCAACCTCACCGACGGTCTCGATGGCCTGGCGATCATGCCCCCGGAGAGGGACGGCGGCGCCCTGGGCATCTTCTGCTACCCGTCGGGCAACGTGACATTCGCCGACTACCTGCTGATCCCCTATGTGGAAGGCTCCGGCGAGCTGATCGTCTTCTGCGGTGCCCTGATCGGGGCGGGCCTGGGCTTCCTCTGGTTCAACACCTATCCGGCCATGGTCTTCATGGGCGATGTCGGCGCCTTGGCGCTGGGCGCCGCCCTCGGCACCATCGCCGTGATCGTTCGCCAGGAAGTGGTGCTGTTCATCATGGGCGGCGTCTTCGTCATGGAGACCCTCTCGGTGGTCATCCAGGTCGCCTCGTTCAAGCTGACCGGCAAGCGCGTCTTCCGCATGGCGCCGATCCACCACCATTTCGAATTGAAGGGCTGGCCCGAACCCCGGGTCATCGTGCGCTTCTGGATCATCACCGTGATCCTGGTGCTGTTCGGCCTCGCCACCCTGAAGCTGAGGTAATCCCAGTGCTCATCGCTTCCGACCAGTTCCGTATCGTCGTCGGCCTCGGCAAGAGTGGCATGTCGCTGGTGCGCTTTCTCGCGCGCCGCGGCGTGCCCTTCGCCGTGGCCGATACGCGGGAACAGCCGCCGGAGCTTGCGACGCTGCGCACCCAGTATCCCCAGGTCGAGGTGCGTTGCGGTGAGCTGGATGCCGACTTCCTCGCCCGCGCGGCGGAAGTCTACGTGAGTCCAGGTCTGGCGTTGGAAACGCCGGCGCTGCAAGAGGCCGCGGCTCGGGGCGTACGGTTGTCGGGCGACATCGACCTGTTCGTCCGTCATGCCAAGGCGCCCATCGTCGCCATCACCGGTTCCAACGCCAAGAGCACCGTCACCACCCTGGTCGGCGACATGGCCCGGCGCGCCGGCAAGCGCGTCGCCGTGGGCGGCAACCTCGGCACCCCGGCGCTGGATCTGCTGGCCGACGACGTCGAGCTCTATGTGCTGGAGCTGTCGAGCTTCCAGCTGGAAACCTGCGAGCGCCTGAACGCCGAGGTGGCCACGGTGCTCAACGTCAGCGAAGACCACATGGATCGCTACAGCGGCATGCCAGCCTATCACCAGGCCAAGCACCGCATCTTCCGCGGCGCTCGCCAGGTGGTGGTCAATCGCGATGACGCGCTGTCGCGGCCGCTGATCGCCGATGGCGTACCCTGCCTGACCTTCGGCCTCGGTCGTCCCGATTTCCGCGCCTTCGGCATCCGCGAGGAAGAGGGCCGCCGCTACCTGGCGCTGGCCTTCGACAACCTGCTGGATGTCGAGGAACTGAAGATCCGCGGCACCCACAACCACAGCAATGCCCTGGCCGCGCTGGCCCTGGGCCAGGCCGCCGGCTTGCCGCTGGAACCCATGCTGGAGGCCCTGCATGCCTTCCCGGGGCTCGAACACCGCTGCCAGTGGGTGGGCGAGATGGGTGGCGTCAACTATTACAACGACTCCAAGGCCACCAATGTCGGCGCGGCCCTGGCTGCCGTGGAAGGCCTGGGCGACGACATCGCCGGCCAACTGGTGCTGATCGCCGGTGGCGATGGCAAGGGTGCCGACTTCAGCGCCCTGCGCGAGCCCATCGCGCGTCACTGCCGCGCCGTGGTGCTGCTCGGTCGCGATGCCGAGCGGATCGCTGAGATCCTGCCGCCGAGCGTGCAACAGGTGCGTGTCGCCACCCTGGAAGACGCCGTGCGCGAGAGCCGTGCCCTGGCGCAGCCGGGCGATGCCGTGCTGCTGTCGCCGGCCTGCGCCAGCCTCGACATGTTCCGCAATTTCGAAGAGCGCGGACGGTTGTTCGCCCAGGCCGTGGGAGCCTTGTCATGATCCTCAGCCTGCTGCGTCCCTATCCTTCGCCGCTGGCCAGTCGCCACGGCATCGACCTGGACTTCCCGCTGCTGGCCGGTTGCCTGCTGCTGCTCGGTCTCGGCCTGGTGATGGTGACCTCGGCATCGTCCGAAGTGGCGGCCGCCCAGTCCGGCAATCCGCTGTACTTCATGTACCGCCACCTCATCTACCTGGCCATCGGCTTCGTCTCCTGTGGCGTGGTGATGCTGATCCCCATGGCCACCTGGCAACGCTTCGGCTTCCCGCTGCTGATCATCGCCTTCCTGCTGCTGGTGGCGGTACTGGTGCCCGGGATCGGCCGCGAGGTCAACGGCTCCCTGCGCTGGATCGGCTTCGGCTTCTTCAACGTGCAGCCCTCGGAGGTCGCCAAGGTCTTCGTGGTGCTCTATCTGTCCGGCTACCTGGTGCGTCGCCAGCACGAGGTGCGCCACACCTGGGCGGGCTTCTTCAAGCCGTTCATCGTGCTGCTGCCCATGGCCATGCTGCTGCTGCGCGAGCCCGACTTCGGCGCCACCGTGGTGATGATGGGCGCCGCCGGCGCCATGCTGTTCCTCGGCGGCGTCGGCCTGTTCCGCTTCCTGCTGATGGTCGCCCTGGCGGTGCTGGCGGTCTTCGTCCTGGTGCAGACCCAGTCCTACCGGATGCAGAGGCTGATCACCTTCACCGATCCCTGGGCCGACCAGTTCGGCTCCGGCTACCAGCTGACCCAGGCGCTGATCGCCTTCGGCCGCGGCGGCTGGACCGGGCTGGGGCTGGGCAACAGCATCCAGAAGCAGTTCTACCTGCCCGAAGCCCACACCGACTTCCTCTTCGCCGTACTGGCCGAAGAGCTGGGGCTGATCGGCGCCATGGCTACCGTCGCCCTGTTCTTCTTCGTCTGCGTCCGCGGCCTGTTCATCGGCCGCTGGGCCGAGCAGTCCAAGCAATTCTTCTCGGCCTACGTGGCCTACGGCCTGTCGATGCTGTGGATCGGCCAGTTCCTGATCAACATCGGCGTGAACGTCGGCCTGCTGCCG
>CAUQPA010000106.1:0-10133 GCA_963519325.1 uncultured Pseudomonas sp.
CTGCCGAACCTGCCGAACGACGCCCTGCTGGCCATCCTCGGCAAGGGCCGCCTGGAAGACGACCTCAAGGACCTGGCCCGCGAGCTGAACATCGCCGACCGGGTGCTCTTCCTCGGCCAGGTGGAAGGCGCCCGACGCTACTTCAAGGCCTTCGACGTCTTCGCCCTGAGTTCCGACCACGAGCCCTTCGGCATGGTCCTGCTGGAAGCCATGGCCGCCGGTGTGCCGCTGATCGCCACCGCCTGTGGCGGCGCCCGGGAGATCGTCGAGGGGGTGGGCTTTCTCTTCCCCCTGGGCGATGCCGAAGCCCTCGGCCAGGGCCTGCAGCATCTGGGCCGCCTGGCACCCAGCCAGAGACGCGCCTGTGTCCAGCACATGCGCGAACGCCTGGCCGAGCGCTTTTCCGACGCGGCCGTGCGCCGCGAGTTCTGGCGCCTGCCGATGGTCGCCGCCTTCAAGGCCCCGGCGCCGTGAAAGTCCTGTTCCTGGTCCAGAAGGAACAACGCATCCTGCTGGACCACTTCTATGCCAGCATCGCCGCCCATTGCGACTGCGACCTGCGCTGGCTGAGCGACGAGGAACAGGCCGATCTGCGCGGCTATTTTCGCCGCGCCGTGCCCCAGCCCGAGCAATACGACCGCATCCTGCTGTTCCTGAGGTTCAAGAAGCAGCTCAAGCAGATTCCCTTCATCCGCAGCCTGCCCAATCTGGTCGAGCTGGAGCACGACGCCTACCAGAACTTCATCCCCTGCAAGTACACCGGCAAGTTCAGCCGCTACTACCAGGCCATCCCCCATGTCCGCGTCCTGGTCTCGGGAGCGGGCGTGGCGCGGCGGCTGCAGGAGGAGGGAGTGGATGCCGTCTTCGTGCCCAAGGGCTACGACGACAGCCGTCTGCACGACCTGGGCCTGGAGCGCGACATCGAACTGGGCTTCGTCGGCAGCCTGGGCAGCGTGGCCTACAGCGGGCGCCGGCAACTGCTGGAAGACCTGGCCAAGGTCGAGCCCCTGCTGATCACCAAGACCCGCTCGGGTGACGAATACCTGCAGACCCTCAACCGCATACGCTTCTTCGTCGGCGCCGATGTCGGGATGGGCGAATACATGATCAAGAACTTCGAGGCCATGGCCTGCGGCTGCGTGCTCTTCACCTATGACCAGGGCGAAGAAGAGAACCGGGCGCTGGGCTTCGAGGATGGCGTCAACGTGGTGCTCTATCGTTCGCTGGCGGAGTTGCGGGAGAAACTCGCGAGACTCAGGACGGACCCTGCGCACGCCGCGGCGATCGCCAGGGCCGGAGAGGCCCTGGCGCGTCACTCTTTCGCCTTCGGCCACTTGGGCGAACGCGTGGTTTCGGCTATAACCCCTGCGCTGCGGCCGGCGGTCGCACCAGGGTTCCTGCACCGCCTGCTGGCCAGGTTGGGACGCTGATGCGGCGCGCAAGGCCAAGCTTTCGACTCACCTGGCAGAAAGGGTAGAACGTGCAGTTTTCCGCCGACAGCGACATCTCCCTGGTCGTCACCAGCTGCGGGCGCTTCGACCTGCTCACGCAGACGCTGACGACCTTCGACGAATTCAACACCGCCCCCATTCGCCGGGTCTTCATCACCGAGGACTCCGGTGACGAACGGGTGCGCGACTGCATCCCGGCGCACTGGCGCGAGCACACCGAGTTCATCGTCAACCAGCCCAAGCTCGGCCAGATGCGCAGCGTCGACGCCGCCTACGCCCGGGTCGAAACGACCTGGATCTTCCACTGCGAAGACGATTGGGCCTTTTATCGGCCCGGCTTCATCGAGGACTCCCAGGCGCTGCTGGAGGCCGATCCCCAGGCGTTGCAGGTCTGGCTGCGCAGCCATGCCCATGACCTGGCGATCCACAGCCCTTACGTCTATCTCAAGCCGCGACAGGTGCACGCGGGTATCGCCTTTCACGAAGTCGGCTCGCACAAGCCCGAATGGCAGGGTTTCTCCTTCAACCCCGGTCTGCGTCGACGTGCCGACTACCTCCGGCATGCGCCCTATGGCGAGCTGACCGGTGAGAAGGAACTGTCCCGCCGCTACGCCGAGGAGCAGCGGCACGCGCTGATCCTGGAAAACGATGCGGTCTTGCACACGGGCTTCGGCCAGCACGTGGTCAGTGAGAAAGATCGCGAAGACAAGTGCAGGCGTCGTCGTCTGGACCGCATCAAACTGGCGCTGGCCTTCCTGGTCGGTGCACTCCTGGGAGCCCTGCTGTGGTGACACCCGTGCTCGATCGGCTGCAGCACAGCCGCTATTTCACCCTGGCGGTGCTGGTGTTCCTGGCCGCCTATCTGTGCATTCCCGTCGCGAAGTGGATCAACAGCTACTACTACGCGGTGATCGCCCTGCCGGCGCTGGTGCTGTTCGTCCTGCGCCCGCGGGTGATCGACTGGCGTTCCCCGCTGCTACTGCTCTGGTTGGTGTTTCTCGCCTGGTTCATCGTGCCAGGCGCGCGGGCGGAGGAGGGCGCGTTCTTCAAGCACATCCTCTATGTGCTGCTGTTCGTCTTCACCGTGGCTTGCCTGGTGGATGGCGATTTCTTTCGCCGCCCCGGATTCGTGCGGCTGGCGTTCTGGATCCTTTGCGCCTACGCCGTGGGCTCCAGCCTGGTCTTCTGGCTGACCGGCCACTACGCCGTGGGCCAGAGGGTCATCCATCTGCCCGGACGGATCGCCAACCCCATCTATGTCAGCATCTGGATGGTGTGCCTGGGCGGGCTGGCCGCCCCCACCTGGATTCGCGAACGGCGCTGGGGTGAATTGCTGGCAGCGGTCGTGATCACCATCGTCGGCATCTCCTTCGCGCTGCAGACCCGCACCGGCCTGGTCGGGATCGTCTTCCTGGCGGCCCTGGGCGTGCTCTTCGCCTTCCCGCGGTTCCCGCTACGCACCCTGGCCTTCGTTGTTCTGGTCAGTGCCTTGATCGCCGGCGTGGTCCAGGTGGTACACACCGAGGCCTGGTTCGTCGCCTTCTGGGGGCGAGCCGATTCCGGTCGCATCGAGCTGTTCCATTTCATGATGAAGGACTGGCAGGCCTGCGGCTGGTGGTTGGGTTGTGGCCTGGGCTACCAGAGCCACGACCTGCTGCATGGCACCGAGGCCATCCAGCATCCGCACAACATCTTCGTCTCCTTCGGCATCTACACCGGGTTGGTCTCGCTGCTGATCTTCGCCGTGCTGATGCTGGCCACCCTGGGCGCGGCGCTGCGCCAGCGCGATCCCTGGGGACTCTACCTGGTGGTGGCCCTGCTCATGCTGAACTTCGACGGGGCCAAGCTGATCGGCAATCCGGACGAGTTATGGCCGCTGGTGCTGTTGCCTGCAGCGATGATCGCCGGGGCCGAGGTGCAGCGCCGCCGCAAGCTGGCGCTGGGGCAGGCACTACCCGTCTAGTTCTGCAGCTGGCGGTCGAGGTCGCGCCAGTCCAACGGCTGGCGACAGGCCTCGGCGTAGGCTCGCAGGAAGGGTTCGCGACCCGGCGCGAACAGCCAGTCGCGATCCTCGTCGTAGCGTAGCAGGTGATGGAAGTTGCGTACCCGCAGGCGCAGCGGCAGACGGCGCGTATGGCAGCGCAGATCGGCGATATCGATCAGGCCCAGTTCGCCTTCCGGCGTCAGCACCACGTTGCCCAGGTGCAGCGAGCGGAAGTAGACGCCACCGTCGTGCAGCCCGGCGATGAAGCGGCCCAGGGCCGGACGCAGTGTCTCGGCCTGCTCCGTGCCGCGCAGCTGGCGCAGGGTGGCACCGGGCAGCGGGCTGTAGTGGACCAGATCGCGCTGAAGCGAGGCGGCGCGGTAGACGGCCAGCACCTTCGGGCAGGGAATGCCGCGTTCCGCCAGTTGACGAGCGTTGTCGGCGAATCTTTGGGCGTAGGGAAATAGGGCAGCCGAGGTCAGCAGCCGCTTGCGGCGAAACAGCTTGAGGTAGCTGCCATCGGTGAGGCGCAGGACCTTGTCGCCGTGATGATCGGCTTCCACTACCTGGGCGGCGTCGCGCAGTTCGAGATAGCGCGAATGTTCGAGAGGCTTCATGCAAGACCCGTCAACGTCAGGGCGTGCATGTTACCCGAAGGTGGCAGGCTGTGAAGTGACCCTTACTACCTAACCTAGCGCTTGTTGCTAGAATCGATTTTTTGCCAGCACCTTTACATGCGCTCAACACGTCAACTCCTGTACTTCGTTTACGGCGGTGCCCAGGCCTATCGGCAGGAGCTGAAGTTCAGCCTGCTCAGCGCCTTGCACTGGCGGCAGCGCCAGGACATCGCCATTCGCCTGCTGACCGACCGGCCGCAGGATTATCGTGGCTGGCCGGTGGACGTGCTGCCCCTCGACGGGGCGACGCTCCAGGCCTGGCAGGGCCAGCACGGTTACCTGCATCGCAGCAAGGCCTGCGCCATCGCCTGGGCACTGCCGCGAGCGGACAAGACGCTGTTCCTCGACAGCGACACCGTGGTCCAGGCGCCCTTGGCCTCCCTGTTCGACGGCATCGACGACCAGCTTGGCCTGATGGACATCGAGGAGTGGCCCTGGCACCGAGCCCGCGCGCGCCCCGAATTCGCCCGCTTCGCTGCGACCCTTGCCGAGCGCGGCCAGGAGCCGGAGGCAGATACGCGGCTCTATAACAGCGGGGTCTGTGGTCTGGCGCGAACCCATTTGTGGCGGGTCGAGCAGGCCATTGCCCTGATCGACGACTGGCGGGGGCACGACGACGAGGTCCATACCCTGGAGCAGATCGCCCTGTCGTTCAGTCTGGCGGACCTTGGCATCAGCCAGGCGCGCGGTGCCATCCGCCACTACTATGCGGAAAAACGCTTCCTGCACTTCATGCTGGCGCATTTCTTCGAGCGCTACGGTGAAGACTACTCGCCCGAACTCCAGCGCCACTGGCAGGAGGTGCCCCTGACCAAGCCCCTGCCCGACGTCTGGACCCGACTGCGGGTGAAGTGGCAACTGGCCGGACTGGACAAGCAGCGGGCGAGCCTAGGCCGCAAGCTGCTCTATGGCTGCCTGGCGCCCCAGGACAGCTACGCCCAGGCCTGTCGCCACGTCTGGTGGGAACGGGCGTTGAGCGAGCGCCTGGGTGGCGGCGACCGTCAGGCCTTCGCCGAAGGTATCTGGCCGAACGACCTGCCACGCCCGCACCTGGCCGACGAAGCCGGTGCGGCGCTCGACTATCTGCGCACCCGGGTGCGCGGCTAGCATCCCTTCAGGAATCTCTGCATGCAAACGCTTTTTCTCGTCGTCCTCTACGGCTTGCGCCCGAGGGATTCGGTCACCTTGCGCAGCCTGCTGGCCCAGCCCGGCGCCAGTCTGCCGACGGACAGCGGTCTGCTGGTCTGGAACAACGGTCCCCAGGCCCTGGACGAGGCGGAGCGCCAGGACCTGCTGGCTGCCCCAGGCTGGACGCAGGTACTCATCGCGGAAGACCTCGGCAATCCCCCGCTGAGTCGGGTCTACAACCAGGCCTTGCAGCAGGACGCCGAGCGGCTGGTGGTCCTCGACCAGGACACCGTGGTGGACGGTCGCTATCTGCAGGCCCTGTCACGGGTGGCCGAGTTGCTGGTGCCCTTGGTGCTGGGTGCAGGTGCCATCCGCTATCCCCATCAGCACAAGGCGGTGGTGATGGAAGAAGGCCCGCTGGATCCCCAGGCCACCGTCACCATCAGCTCAGGCCTGTGTCTGGCCCAAGGCTTGGCCCAGCGCATCGCGGCCCGTCATGGCGACGTCTTCGACGAGAGATTCGCCCTCTATGGCGTCGATGTCTCCTTCTTCCTGCGGGTCCAGGAGCTCGCGCGGGAGGAGCCGGTCCAGCTGCTCTGCGCCGGGGTGCTGGATCATTCGCTGTCCGAGCTGGAAGCCGAAACGCCGGCCCAGCGGCGCTTTCGCGATATCGAAAAATTCTACGTCGCCCTGCTGCTGCGCCTGCACTACAAGGGCGCCTCCCGCGGCAAGGTGCTGCGCTATCTGGGACGGCAACTGCTGGGCAATCGCCTCTATCTGTATGGCGTGCTGCCGCAGATGCTGCAGACCGTGTTCAGGGGCCGTCATCCCCGGGCGTGAAGCCCGGCAGTGGCCGGATCACCGCCTCGTGGCGGCTGTAGTAGAGGCTGTCGGCGGGGATGTCGCGCATCACCAAGGCGCCGGCACCGACCACCACGTTGTTACCGATGGTCAGGTGGTCGCCAACGATGCAGACGTGGGCGCCGAGACTGACGTTGTCGCCGATGAAGATGCCCACCAGCCGCGCCGGATCGTCGCTCTTGATGCCGATGGTGGTGTGCTGGCGGATCATCACATTGCGCCCGATCACCGCCAGGTTGGAGACGCAGATGCCCATGCGATGGGGCAGGCGCAGCCCGGGGCCGATACGCGCGCCCAGCAGGATCTCGATGTTGTGCCGGCGGATCAGGCGGCGATTGATCCGCTCTGCCAGCTTGCGGTAATTGAGCAGGCCGCGCGGGCGGCAGTAGAGGAACTGCGCCAGGCGATACCAGAACAGAAAGCTCGGACTCTCTCCGGCCGCCACGCGCCGGAACAGGCGCTTGAGGCGCAAGGGCTTGCCCGGCGCATCCAGCACCTCCACGCGCCAATGATCCTTGAGTTCGGCGAAGGTGGCGATCAGCGGCGGCATGACGGACGTTCCGGAGCAGGGGAGGGCAAGCCTAGCGGAAAATCCCGCCGCTGGGTCGGCGGCAGGTGCGTGTTAACATGGCGCTTTTGCGTCACGACGAGACCATGAGCCAAGACTCCCCTGCGCAGACTTCCAGTCTGAAGATCTATTTCCGCCTGCTCGGCTACGTGCGGCCCTACATCGGCATGTTCCTGCTGAGCATCGTTGGCTTTCTGGTATTCGCCTCTTCGCAGCCAGCGCTAGCCTATGTCCTTAAGTACTTCGTTGACGGGCTCAGTAATCCTGACGCTGCGATGTTTCCTGGTAAGCCCATCATTGGTGACCTCAGCCTGGTAAAGGCTGTGCCACTGATGATCGTTTTGATCGCTGTCTGGCAGGGTATTGGTTCCTTTCTCGGTAACTACTTTCTTGCAAGGGTTTCCTTGGGATTGGTCCACGACCTGCGGATCAAGCTGTTCAATCACATGCTGCGCCTGCCCAATCGCTATTTCGACGAGAACAACTCGGGTCACCTGATTTCGCGCATCACCTTCAATGTCACCATGGTTACCGGTGCCGCCACCGAGGCAATCAAGGTGGTAATTCGTGAAGGCATGAGCGTGATTTTCTTCTTCGTTTCGCTACTGTGGATGAACTGGAAGCTGACCCTGGTAATGGTGGCCATCCTGCCGCTAATCGCCCTGATGGTGACCAGTGCCAGTCGTAAATTCCGCAAGCAGAGCAACAAGATCCAGTCGGCCATGGGCGATGTCACCCATATCACCTCAGAAGCCATCCATGGCTATCGAGTAGTGCGGAGTTTCGGCGGTGAGGCCTACGAGCAGCAGCGTTTCCTTGCATCCAGCGAAGCGAATACCGAGAAGCAGCTGACCATGACCAAGACGGGCGCGGTCTACACGCCCATGTTGCAGCTGGTGATCTACACGGCGATGGCCGTACTGATGTTCCTGGTCCTGTTGCTCAGGGGCGATGCTTCTCCAGGCGACTTGGTGGCCTACATCACTATCGCCGGCCTCTTGCCCAAGCCGATCCGCCAGCTCTCCGAGGTCAGCTCCACCATCCAGCGCGGCGTGGCCGGCGCGGAAAGCATCTTCGAGCAGCTCGACGAACCCGCCGAACGTGACGAGGGCCGCGAGGAGCGCGAGCGTGTCCAGGGTCGGCTGGAGGTGCGCAACCTCACCTTCCGCTATCCCGGCACCGACAAGGCCGTGCTGGAGGGCATCGACTTCGTCGCCGAGCCCGGCCAGATGGTGGCCCTGGTGGGCCGCTCGGGCAGTGGCAAGTCGACCCTGGCCAACCTGATTCCGCGCTTCTACCAGCACGAGCAGGGCGAGATCCTGCTCGATGGCCTGGAGATCCAGGACTACCGGCTGACCAATCTGCGCCGGCACATCGCTCTGGTGACCCAGCATGTCACCCTGTTCAACGATAGCGTCACCAACAACATCGCCTATGGCGATCTGGCCGGGGCGCCCATGGAGCAGGTCAAGGCAGCGGCCGAAGCGGCCTATGCCGACGAATTCATCCAGCGCCTGCCGCAGCAATACGATACCCAGGTCGGCGAGAACGGCGTGCTGCTGTCCGGCGGTCAGCGTCAGCGCCTGGCCATCGCCCGGGCCCTGCTGAAGAATGCGCCGCTGCTGATCCTCGACGAGGCCACCTCGGCCCTGGATACCGAATCCGAGCGGCATATCCAGGCGGCGCTGGATCGCGTTATGCAAGGCCGTACCACCCTGGTGATCGCCCACCGCCTCTCCACCATCGAGAAGGCCGACCTGATCCTGGTGATGGACAATGGCCGCATCGTCGAGCGCGGCAGCCACGGCGAGCTGCTGGCGCTGAACGGCTACTACGCCCGCCTGCATGCCAAGCAATTCGAGGAGGTCGCGCCGCCGGCGCCGACGATCGAATGCTGAACCGACTGCGTTTCTGGCGTGAGCGCGGCTGGACCTCGATTTCCGCCGCCGACTATGCCGCCACCTGGCAGCGTTACGGCGGCAGCGTCGCCACTCACCCGGAAGTGATCGCTCGACTGGCCGAGCTGGCCGGTATCCCGGTGCGCTACCTGGGCTGGGCCGGCGCCGACGGCTGGCAGGCCGCGGTGCCCTGCTGGGGCCGTGAGCTGGCGCTGTCCCGTGCGGTGCTCAAGAAGCGCCGCCAGCGTGCCCTGTTCGACCTGGGCAATGCCGAGATCATCCTGCCCGCCGCCCAGGGCGCTGCGGCACCCCTGCGCCAGCGTGCCCGCTACCTGTCGCCGCTATGCGAAGAGCGCTTCGCTGGACTGCATCGGCAGAGCGAGGAACTGGCCATGCTCCGCGAGCCGGAGGCCTGGTCGAAGAAATTCCGCTACAACCAGAGACGCGAGCAACGCCTGTTCGAAGACGCCGGTGGCCGCGCCCTGCCCATGGCCGAACTGGGCAGTGCCGAGCAGGCGCGGATCTATGCCGAGCTGTTCGAGGCGCGCTGGGGCTTCGAGGTGCCGGGCAAGGCGCGGCTGGCCGAGGTGTTCGCCCTGCTGCGGGACTTCATGACCGGTTCGGTGCTCATGCTCGGCGAGCGCCCGGTGGCCATCCAGGTGCTCTACCGGGTGGAAGCGCCCGAGTGGATCAGCGTCGAATACGTCAATGGCGGCGTCGATCCCAGTTGCAGCGACCTCAGTCCGGGCAGCGTCCTCACCTATCTGAACACCCAGGCGGCCTGGCAGGATGCCCGTGCCCTGGACAAGGCGCTGCGCTACTCCTTCGGGCGCGCCGACCGCGACTACAAGGACCGCTGGTGCCACCGCGTCACCGTCTTCGAGAGCTGAGATGACTGCCCGCAAACAAGCCCTGCTCAAACGTCATCGCCGGCACAAGCGGCTGGCCCTGCTGGTCATCGCCGTGGTCCTGCTCGGTTGCCTGGCGCTGGGGCCCTGGTGGAGCGCGCCGTTGCTGGCGTTGCTGGTCTGGGTCGGGCATGAAGCCTGGTTCGCCGATCACCTCTTCTACTCGCCGCGGGACAGCTACCAGTACCAGTTTCCTGCCGACACCCTGGTGCTGGGCCTGCATTTGCAGCAGGGCCGGCTGGCCGCGGTGGAGTTGCCGCCGGGCGAGCTGACGCTGTTCCTGGAGTGCCGCCTGCGGGCCGGTTGGCTCGGCCGGTTGCTGGATCCCCAGGTGCGGTTGCGAGCGGGCGACGACGTGGACCGCCAGGACTTCGAGCGCGGCGTGGCCGGGCGCCGCTACGTCAACCTCAGTGGCTACGCCGAGGCCTTGCGCCGTGGTGAGTTGCAACTCTGGACCCGCTTCTGCCGCCTGCAGGGGGAGTTGCGCCTGCATGTCTTCGCCCAGCCGGACTTCACTACCAAGCGCGTGATGGTCATCGCCCCCCATGCCGACGACGCCGAGCTGGCCGCCTTCGGTCTTTACAGCCAGGCCCGGGAGACCAGCATCGTCACCCTGACCCAGGGCGAGATCGAGGCCGAGCACTACCAGCGCCTGGGC
>CAUQPA010000107.1:0-10031 GCA_963519325.1 uncultured Pseudomonas sp.
GCGCACCCGGGCACGCAGATCCGGCGACTGGCCTTGCAGGATGTCGGCGAACAGTTCCTTCTTGTGCACGTAGCCCAGGGGTTCGTCGATGTTGCCGTTGACCACCAGCGGCAGGCGCGAATGGGCCGAGGCCAGCAGTTGCGCGCGCAGGCGCTCGGGCGCGGCGTCGGCATCGAGGATGTCGACGTCGGCGCGGGCGGTCATCACCGTCCGCACCGGTCGCTCGCCCAACTGCAGCACGCCGCTGATCATCAGCCGCTCACGGCGATCGAACACCGGGCCTTCGCCCTTCTCGCCGTCCATCAGCTCAGCGATATCCTCGTCCACCTCGTCTTCGCGCAGGCGCCCACCCAGCAGCCGCAGCACGGCCTGGGAGGTGCGCTCGCGCATGCCGAGGCGTTCGTGCAACTGCCGCTTGCGCTTCCAGCGCACCACCTGGTTGGCCAGCTCGATGAGGATCGAGAAGCCGATGGCGGCGTAGAGGTAACCCTTGGGAATGTGGAAACCCAGGCCCTCGGCGGTCAGGCTCAGGCCGATCATCATCAGGAAGCCCAGGCACAGCATGATCACCGTGGGGTGGGCGTTGACGAAGGCGGTCAGCGGCTTGCTCGCCACCAGCATCAGGCCGATGGAGATGATCACGGCGATCATCATCACGCTCAGGTGCTCGACCATGCCCACCGCGGTGATGACGGCGTCCAGCGAGAACACCGCGTCGAGCACCACGATCTGCGCCACCACCGGCCAGAAGGCGGCGTAGGCGCGGCTGCCACCGGTCTTATGGGTATGGCCCTCGATGCGTTCGTGCAGCTCGGTGGTGGCCTTGAACAGCAGGAAGATACCGCCGAACAGCATGATGAGGTCGCGGCCGGAGAAGGCCTTGCCGAACACCTCGAACAGCGGTTCGGTGAGGGTCACCATCCAGGAGATGCTGGCCAGCAGGCCCAGGCGCATGATCAACGCCAGCGACAGGCCGATGACCCGCGCCTTGTCACGCTGCGCGGGCGGCAGCTTGTCGGCGAGGATGGCGATGAAGACCAGGTTGTCGATGCCCAGAACGATTTCCAGGACGATCAGGGTGAGCAGTCCCAACCAGGCGGTGGGATCGGCGATCCATTCCATCAGCAGCGGGCCTCCGCAGGAGAGGGCCGGACGGCCGCGGAGGAAAGAAAGCGGGAGGGGGTGTCAGCCGCACCTGGCCAGGGGGCCGGGGGCGGCTCGGATCTGTCACTGCTCATCGGGACTCGGAAGGTAACCTTGGAGCTTCCGATCCTAGAGCAAGGCTGGCGAAAAGCTAAAGGTCCAACCTTTTCCAATTGTGAAGAAAACGTCAAGTTCGCGGGCTGCCAAGGGTTGCAGCGGGCTAGCTACCAATAGTTTTCCACCGCCACCTGTCCCGGTCGGCGACTCAGCGCCAGTTGCAGATCGCGGGTCTTGAGCAACTGGCGGGTGTCGTCGACCATCTCCGGATTGCCGCAGATGAGGATGCGCGAATGCTCGGGGGAAAACGCCACGCCGGCCGCGTGCTCCAGCTCGCCGTTCTCGATCAGGCTGGTGATGCGGCCGCGCAGGGCGCCGGGATGGTCTTCGCGCGTCACCACGGGTACATAGACCAGCCGATCGGTGAGGCCTTCGAGATGCTCCACCTGGCCGTAGCCCTCGATGACCTCCTGATAGGCCAGGTCGCGGGCCTCGCGCACGCTGTAGACCAGTACGATGCGCTCGAAGCGCTCCCAGGTGTCGGGCTCCTGCAGCATCGACAGGAAGGGCGCGAGGCCCGTGCCGGTGGCCAGCAGCCAGAGATCGCGACCGCCGCCGAAGCGCTCCAGGGTGAGATAGCCGTAGGGCTGCTTTTCCACCAGCAGTTCGTCACCCTCGCGCAGGCGGCTCAGTTCGCTGGTGAAGGCGCCGCCGGGCACCACGATGGAGAAGAATTCGAGGAATTCATCATGAGGGGCCGAGACCATGGAGTAGGCGCGCCAGACCACGTCGCCATCGGCCTTGCGTACCCCCAGGCGGGCGAACTGGCCGGCGCGGAAGCGAAAGCGCGGGTCGCGGGTGGTCCTCAGGCTGAAGAGGTTGTCGCTCCAGGGCCAGACGGCGGTGATCGTCTCGCGGGTGAACTTGTCTTCGGTGGCGGTCATACTGGCCTCTTTTTCCCGATTGCTTGGCGCCATTGTCCCGCACTGAGCCGCCGATAAACACCGACAGATACCATGCCTTCTCTCGTCTCGCCCTTCGCCACCCTCGAACTCGACCGTCAGCCGCCTCGTCGCGACGACCCCCTGCAAGCCTTCGACGCCGCCGACGAGTACCTCTTGCAGCAGGTCGCCGAAGACGGCCTGGAGCCCGCCGCGCGGGTGCTGGTGCTCAACGACGCCTTCGGCGCCCTGGCGGTCAGCCTGGCCGGCCATGCCCAGGTGACCTCCAGTGGTGACTCGCACCTGGCGGCCCTCGCGCTGCAGGCGAACCTGGCGCGCAACGGCCTGGCCGCAGATGCCGTGACCTTCATCCCGGCCAGCGAGGTGACCAGCGGTCCCTTCGACCGGGTGCTGGTGCGGGTGCCCAAGACCCTGGCCCTGCTGGAAGAACAGCTGATCCGCCTGCACGGTCAGTTGGCGCCCGGGGCCCGGGTGATCGCCGCCGGGATGCTCAAGCACCTGCCGCGGGCCGCGGGGGATCTGCTGGAGCGCCATATCGGCCCGGTACAGGCCTCGCTGGCGGTGAAGAAGGCGCGACTGCTCTTCGCTACCCCCGAAACTCGTCCAGCCGTGGCCTCGCCCTACCCCAGCCGCTATCGCCTGGAGGCACCGGCGCTGACGCTGGTCAACCACGCCAACGTCTTTTGCCGCGAAGGCCTGGACATCGGCACCCGTGCCTTCCTGCCGCACCTGCCCCAGGGCCTGGGCAGCGCCCGGGTAGCCGACCTCGGTTGCGGCAACGGCGTGCTGGCCCTCGCCTGCGCCCTGGCCAACCCCGAGGCGCAGTTCACCCTGGTGGATGAGTCCTACATGGCGGTGCAATCGGCGCAGGAGAACTGGACGGCGGCCCTTGCCGACCGGCCGGCCGTCATCCGCGCCGGCGACGGCCTGGCCGACCAGCCGCCCGGCTCGCTGGACCTGATCCTGTGCAACCCCCCCTTCCACCAGCAGCAGGTGGTGGGCGATTTCCTCGCCTGGCGCATGTTCCAGCAGGCCCGCACGGCGCTGACCGCCCGGGGCGAGCTATGGCTGGTGGGAAACCGCCATCTGGGTTATCACGTCAAACTCAAGCGACTGTTCAAGCGCGTCGAACAGATCGCCGCGACGCCGAAATTCGTGATCCTCAAGGCGGTCCAACCGCTCTGACATCACCCCGGAGAAGAGAGCCGCCCGCGTGCCATCCTTGCCCCTCGATCTCCACTACATCGCCCTCGCCTTCGAACTGGTCGGCATCAGCGCCGCGGTGCATGCCATCATCACGGTGCGCACCGCCCAGGGTGCCATGGCCTGGGCCATGGCACTGGTGTTCATGCCCTTCCTCAGCCTGATCCCCTACCTGGTGTTCGGGCGGCGGCGCTTCGACAGCTACGTGAAGGCGCGGCGCCAGGCGGACGAGGAGATGGCGCGCCAGGCCGCCGAGCTGGACTGGCGGCCCTGGATCGCCGAGGCCATGGCCGCCCAGCAGTGCAGCGCGGCCAACCGCAAGCTCAAGGCCATGACCGCCCTCACCGGCACGCCCTGCGTGGCCAATAACCAGGTGCGGCTGCTGGTCAACGGCGAGGAGACCTTTGCCGCCATCCTCGGCGCCATTCGCCGTGCCGAGAAAGTCGTACTGGTGCAATTCTTCATCATCCACGATGACGCCCTGGGCCTCGCCCTGCAGAACACCCTGCTCGATCGCGCCCGCGCCGGGGTCAAGGTCTACCTGCTCTACGACGCCATCGGCAGCCACGCCCTGCCACGGGCCTACGTGGAGAAACTGCGCGAAGCCGGCTGCGAGGTGAAGGGCTTCAGCAACCGCCGTGGGCTGATCAACCGTTTCCAGGTCAACTTCCGCAACCACCGCAAGATCGTGGTGGTGGACGGCGAGGTCGGCTTCACCGGCGGACTCAACGTCGGCGACGAATACATGGGCCTCAAGCCGCCCCTGGCCCCCTGGCGCGACACCCACCTGGAATTGCGCGGCCCGGCCCTGGCCACCCTGCAGGAGACCTTCGCCCAGGACTGGTACTGGGTGACACGCAAACTGCCCACCCTGCTGCTGCCGGAGCGCTACGAAGAGGGCGGGGTGCTCTGCCAGGTGGTACCCAGCGGGCCGGCGGACGATCAGGAGACCTGCTCGCTGTTCTTCGTCGAAGCCATCCATTCGGCGCGCCACCGCATCTGGATCACCACGCCCTACTTCATCCCTGACGAAGCCGTTTCGGCGGCCCTGCGCCTGGCCGCCCTGCGCGGCGTGGACGTGCGCATCCTGCTGCCCTCGCGACCGGATCACAAGGTGGTTTACGCCGCCTCCTACCTCTATGCCTTCGAGGCGGTGCACGCCGGCATCCGGGTGTTCCGCTACGGCCCGGGTTTCCTGCACCAGAAGGTGGTGCTGATCGACGAGGACGTGGCCGCCGTGGGCAGCGCCAACCTGGACAACCGTTCCTTCCGCCTCAACTTCGAAGTCATGGTGATGGTGATGGACGTCCAGTTCGCCTGGGAGGTGCGCAAGATGCTGGAGCACGATTTCAGCCGCTCGCGCGAACTCACCCCCGAGGACAACGCCGCCCTGCGCCGCTGGCGGCGGGTGGCCATGCGGGTGGCGCGGGTGTTCTCGCCGGTGCTCTAGACGCCACCCAAGAAAGGTAGCAGCGCCGCCAATACCTCTGCCGGTGACTCCTCCGGTTGCAGATGGCCGCCCGGTAGCGCGCAGCCGCGCACGTCGCGGGCCCAGCGGCGCCAGATAGCCAGCGGCGTTTCCTCGCCGGCCTGGGCCGCCGACCAGAGCACCAGCAGTGGGCACTGCACCAGATGGCCCCGCGCCTGGTCGGCGAGATCGTCGGCCAGGTCCTCCTCCGCGCCCGCGCGGTAATCCTCGCAGATGGCACGGCGCACCGCCGGATCGCCGAAGGCTTGACGATAAGCCGCCAGCGCCTCGGGTTCGACCCGCTCCAGGCCACCGGCCATGCGCGCCAGGGCCTGATCGAGAAAGGCCGCGGGAGCGGCCGCCAGCAGTCGCTCCGGCAGGTCCGCCGGCTGGGCGAGAAAGGTCCAGTGGAAATTCGCCAGGCTGCGCTCGCGGTCGAAGGCCTGCCAGACCTCCGGCGTGGGCACCACGGTGAGCGAGGCATAGCGCTCGACCCGCGCGGGATGATCCAGGGCCAGGCGATAGCCGACCCGGCCGCCGCGATCATGACCGACCACCGCAAAGCGCGGCAGGCCGAGTGCCTCCATCAGCTCGACCAGGGCCGCCGCCACGCGCCGCTTGGTCCAGCGCGAGCGGTGGTCGAGCTGGCGGCTGGCGCCGTAGCCTGGCAGGTCGGGCACCACGACCCGATAGTGCCGGGCCAGCACCGGCGCGATGTGGCGCCAGGCCAGGTGGGTCTGCGGATAGCCGTGCAGCAGCAGGACCGTCGGGCCCTGGCCGCCGATCACGCCCCGGAAGGCGGCCGAGGCCGTGTCCTGGCTGAGCGGGGTGAAACCGGGGAAGGCAGTCATGGCTGGGGGCGCTCCAGGCGATCGACGAAGGCGGCGAGGTCACGATTGAAGCGTGGCGCCTCTTCCAGGAAGGGGGCATGTCCGGAAGCGGCGTAGCGCGTGACCGTGATGCGCGGATTCAGCGCCAGGGCGCGGGCGATGGAGGCCTCGGGCCGCACCAGGGCGTCCTTTTTACCATAGAGCAACCAGAGCGGCACGCGCGCCCCGCCGAGTCCCTTGGCGGCCGCGACGTCCTGACCCTGCACGGCGCTCTGCATGTCCCAGGAGGCCATGGCGGCGGTGGCGTACAGCCGCTGGAACAGCTCGGGCGCGGGCGGGGTGGCGAAGCACAGGGCGAGAAAGGTACGGATCGCGTCCAGATGGGTGCGCAGATCGGAGGAGACGAGCTCCCGATAGACCTCGGGATGCGGCACGATCTGCGCCGAGGCCAGTTCGATGACGCCATCCACGTAGACCGCACCGGCGATATCGGCATCGCCCTGCACGGCCAGGTAGTTGGAGATCACCGTGGCCCCCAGCGACCAGCCCACCAGCACCGGGCGATGGGCCCCGGTGGTGGCGATGACCGTCGCCAGGTCGTCGGCCCAGCGGCGGCCCTCGCGATAGGGCGCGGCGCCGGCCGGCTTGCCGGACAGGCCATGGCCGCGCAGGTCGTAGGTGATCAGGCGGAAGCGGCTCAATTCGGGGCTGGAGAGCTGGGCCTCCCAGTTCAACCGACTGCCCAGCAGGCCATGGATGAAGATGAGGGGCACGCCCCTGGGATCGCCCTGCTCCTGGACGGCCAGCTCCACGCCGTCGGGGGCGGTCACCCGCCATTCGCGGGCCTGGGTGGCCAGACTGGTCAGACTCAGCAACAGCAGCAACAACGGCAGACGTACAGGGCTCATGGCGGCACTCCGGGAAGGAAAGAGCCGCCAGTCTCGAGGCTGACACCAATGTGAGGGTCAAGCCCCGCCCGGCATGAGATAGTGGTGCTCTTCCGCTTCCAGACGCCTTGGACCTTCGTCATGACCGCACCCCCGCCGTCGCTCAGCATCGGTCAACTCGCCGCCGCCACCGCGGTCAGCGTGCGCTCGCTACGTCACTACGAGGCCCAGGGTTTGCTGGTGGCGGGCCGGGGTGCCAACGGCTATCGCCACTTTCCGGCCAGCGCCGTGGCCCAGGTCCGCCAGTTGCAGCGCCTGCTCGGCGCCGGCTTCAGCCTGGCGGAGATCCGCCGCTTTCCCGACTGCATGCGGCTGATCGAGGGCGCCCAGGCCTGTCCGGAAACCTCGGTGGCCCAGCGCGAGCGGCTACTGACGCTGGAACGGCAGATCGACGAACTGGAGAGCCGGCGTGCCCGCCTGCTGCAGATGCTACGCGACAGCGAGGCCTCTTCGGCCTGAGGGCGCTGACGAGGAACGGCTCCGCCACCGACCGGTCCCAACCTTGGGTCGGCTCGGCCAGCACGGTGCGGGCACCCTGCCGAGGACGTTGCCATGCGCTCCCTTCTGTTCGCCACCGCGCTCGCCAGCGGGTTGCTGTCCTCGGCGGCCACCAGCGCCGCCCCACGCAACGTGCCCTCCATCGAGAGCGAGGACGCCGCCCTGGGTAGCGTGGAGGTCAGCGAGAACTCCGGGCGCTTCCACCCGCAGCTCGGCCTCGATGCCCGCAACGGCGACTTTTCCCGCGGCAACTACGATGACGACGCGGCCAGCCTCGACCGCATCCCCTTGCACGCCCAGGCGGGCTTCGCCCTGGACCTGCACCAGGGGGCTGACGGCAGTGCCGATGCCTGGCTGGTGTTCAGCAGCAGCAACGGCGTTCACAGCCCGTCCAGCGACGAAAGGGTCAGCCCCAGGCGCTGGTACGAGAGCAACAACCTGCTCGGCCTGGTGGTGTCGCCGGCGGAGGGCCTGAGGCTCGGCTTCGTCTATACGGTCAAGACCAGTCCCAACGATGTCGCCGCCACCACCCAGGAAGCCAGACTGACCCTGGCCTACCAGGCCGACTCGGGCCTGGGCGCCTGGCGCCCGGGCCTGGCGATAACCACCCGCACCCAGGGTGACAGCGGCCTCTATACCCAGGCCAGCCTGGAACCGGGGCTGGACCTCTCGGCAGGCGGCCTGCGCCTGAGCTTTCCCAGTGCCCTGGGGGTGGGCTGGAACGGCTTCTACGGACCGGATTCCGGCGACCGCCTCTATGCGCGCACCGGCCTGGCGCTGGAGCAGCCGTTCCGCTGGGGCGAGACCCGCTGGAGCGCCCGCGCCGAAGCCCTGGCGCTCTACCGCGACGGCGCCCTGCGCGAACTGAGCGGCCCGGACGGCGAGACCGACGGCGTGGTGCCCCAGGTGACCTTGAGTCTCTCCATGGCCTATTAGAAGCTGTTCACAATCTCGCGAGCTAGAGCCAAACAAGGCCTAGGCGGCCCCGCGAAAAGAGCTGAGGAAGCGGATCGGACTCGCGCTCGAGTTTACTCAGGGTAAATGAGCATTCCGACCGGGCTGGCGACCCAGGGGCTTTTCAACGCCGTTTGGCCGACGCGCAGCAGATCGTGAATAGCTTCCTAGCCCAGCGGCGCTACGCCCAGTCCTTCCACCAGCGTCTCCAGGGCGCGCAGGCCGGCCACCGAGTTGCCGTAGCTGTCCAGCCGCGGTGACCAGACGCAGATGCTCAGCTGCCCCGGCACGATGGCGACGATGCCGCCCCCTACCCCACTCTTGCCCGGCAGGCCCACGCGCCAGGCGAAGTCGCCGGCGGCGTCGTAGAGGCCGCAGGTCAGCAGCAGGGCATTGAGTTGGCGGGTCTGCTGGGGCGTCACCACCGGCTGGCCGTCCTGGGGATTGACCCCGCCGTTGGCCAGGAAGACGAAGGCCCGCGCCACGTCGACGCAGCTCATGGCCAGGGCGCAGCCATGGAAATAGACGTCGAGGACGTCATCGACCTCGCTGTGGAGATTGCCATAGGCCTTCATCAGATAGGCCAGGGCGGCGTTGCGCGCCTTGTGCTCCATCTCCGAGCGGGCCACCCGGTCGTCGAAGTTGAGCGCCGGATTGCCGGCCAGGCGGCGCGCCTGTTCGCGCATCATCCAGTGGATGGACATGATGCGCGACACCAGCAGTTCGCAGACCAGCACGGCGCCGGCATTGATGAAGGGGTTGCGCGGGATGCCCTGCTCGCCCTCCAGCTGCACCATGGAGTTGAAGGCCTGCCCGGAGGGCTCGCGGCCGACGCGGGTCCAGATGTCCGCCTCGTCCAGGCGCTGCATGGCGATCACCAAGTTGAGCACCTTGGAGATGGACTGGATGGAAAACGGCGTATCGGCCGCTCCCGCTTGCCAGACCTGGCCCTTGACGTCGCACACCGCGATGCCGAATTGATCCGGCGCCACCTCGGCCAGTGCCGGGATGTAGTCGGCCACCTTGCCTTCGCCGAAATGGCGCGGCGCGGCGGCGGCGATGCGGTCGAGCAGGGGTTGCAGCTGCTGGCGGTCGAAGGGCTCTGGCATGGCGAGTCCGAAGCGGGCGGGGGCGCCAAGTGTAGGGGGAGCACCAGCCGCCGGCGAGTCCCGGCAGCTAGGCATCGTCGAAGGCAGCACCCTTTCGGGCGTAGCGGCGCTGGGGCAGGTTGGGCTGAGCGCAGCGAAGCCCAACGGAAGGTGCGCTGATGCGGGCGGTATGGGCCGCAGACAACAATCCCTCGCCAATGCTGGCGTGATCGCCTGAAACACTTACCAGGGGCCACCGGAAATCAGAACGGCACGTCGCCGCCGAGCTGGTAACGTTGGGCTTCGCGTGCGCTCAACCCAACCTACACCTTTCTCACAAACCCAATTCGCTCAAGCCCGGGTGATCATCCGGTCGCCGGCCCTGGGGCCAGAGAAACAGCCGCTCGGCCTGCGTGATCGGCAGGTCGTTGATGCTGGCGTGACGTTCGGCCATCATGCCCTGGTCGTCGAAATACCAGTTCTCGTTGCCGTAGGAGCGATACCACTGGCCGTTCTCGTCATGCCATTCGTAGGCGAAGCGCACGGCGATGCGGGCTTCGCTGAAGGCCCAGAGCTCCTTGATCAGCCGGTACTCCCCCTCGCGCTGCCACTTGCGGGTCAGAAAGGCCTCGATGGCGGCGCGGCCCTGGAAGAATTCCGCACGGTTGCGCCAGCGGCTGTCGGCGGTATAGGCCAGAGCCACCTTGGCCGGGTCGCGACCGTTCCAGCCGTCTTCGGCGGCGCGGACCTTCTGCCGGGCGGTGTCCAGAGTGAAGGGCGGTACGGGGGGACGGGCAGCGCTCATGGGGCATTCCTTGGGAAGTGAAGCCCCAGTGTCGGTGCGACGCGCCTGGGTCGCAAGGTCGATCGCCCCACGGATC
>CAUQPA010000108.1:0-10001 GCA_963519325.1 uncultured Pseudomonas sp.
CGACCATGACGCTGCTGTCCTTGCCGAAGGACGATGCGGCCACCAGGTGCTTGCCTGCCTGCAGCAGACCTTTCACCACCGCGACCGCGGCCCGCACCTTCTCTGCCAGGGAGGGCTCAACAAGCCGCGCCGGCGCCGTGATGTCCAGGAGGCTGATGGCCTGTTTGTCAGCGGGGCGGAAAAGGTTGGGGGCGACGTGCTGCATGGCGGTAGCTCGAAAGTCTTGAGGTACTTTCAAGCTACAGGCGATCTCCAGAATGCAAGTCCGGGCACCGGCAGGCCTCGGTGGGCGGACCCACCCCGGCCGGCGGGCCCGTGAGCGAGGAGGCCGATTCACTCAGATGCTGGTAGCCGACGTGTGCCAGCGGGCGCAGGTCTGGCGTTGTTCCTTACCGCCAGTGCGGGCGTTTCCTGGTATCGCCGAAGACCAGTGGGTTCACCCCCAGCAAGGGCGTGAATCGGCCACCCTCGCTCGGCGCAACGCCAGACAATCTCGAGAGGCAACTCAACGGCTGCCGGAAGTGCGTTCTAGGGACGCAACGATTTGGTCCTCGCCCGTGCCAGGAAAGGTCGATACGCGCCGCGCGCCTTTAAACTCGCCAATTTTTTCGCTAGGAAAGCGCGTTAGGCAATCACAGGACAGCAAGAGGACCGTTTAAGCGATTTGAACAAATCACATCGCTTGGCTCGGCGAGCGCAGGGAGGGCGGTCCAAAACGACGCTGGAGGTTGCGCAGCGATATCCCAAGGCTATAAGGAAGAACTGTATGTTGAAAGTTATCATGCTCCTTTCTATTACCACAGGACCTAATAGTGCTACCGGCTATACGATCTCTGGGTTCGAGTCGATTGAAGAATGTAAAGCATCTCAAAAGGTTGTAGCAAGTCAGTATATGAATACCCGATTCATCGATGCGAATGGCCGCAGTGATCGGGAACCAGATACGGTCCAGACTCGCGTTAAAACTAAGTGTATCGAGCTGTAATGCGCTCAAGCTTGCAGGCGAGACGGGCGCGACGTGTCGGCGTTAAGTTTGTTAGGGTGATGGTTGGTCCACGCGAGCTTTTCCCATGACAACCTTTACTGAACAGGTCATTTCGCCAGCGGCATCCCTGGTCCAACCATTCGGATGGATAGCCCTGCTGGTGTGCGCGTTCACGCTTCTCCGCGCCTTTGGCGCGGGCCAGATGGCCTGGTACCGGTGGCACGGTAACCGGACAGGTCACGCCGACATATCGGACCCGCTGATGCGGCAGATGCTCGAGGAGGCCCAGCTGAGCCCCTGGCCACCCTTGGCAGAGTGCGTCCTGATGACGGCGCTCTCCGGCTTTCTGCTGTGGTCAGCTTGGTCTTCGATAAATCTTTGAATTTAAGGAAAGCTCGATGAGTAACAGCGAAGTAGTCGATACTCACAAGTTGTACGACACGATCAACCACGAGCATCTGGACAGTCTTGTTTCATGGGCCACCGGTGAATTTCCTAACGCTGGCTTGAATCTCGTCGAGTGCGCGGACGGGCGATGGTTCGTTGAGGTCGACCACGGGCGGGCTTTCGACGACATCGCAGGTGTTTCCAGGCCGACGTTGACACCTTATACCGAGCCGGCGTTCTTCCAATCCGAATCAGAAGCTCGGGAGTTCGCCTTTACTTGCATCAAGCAGGTATATCCTGAACTGGCGAGCAAGGATCTGTCCGAATACTTTTCAGACGATGACGGCGAATAGCCCTCCCAACACAGTTTAGTTCGGACCGGAAGAGCGATATGGCTATCTACGAAGAGATGCAAAGTCTGTTGCAGGAGCTGGTTGATCTGGTCAAGCAGGACGAACAGTACACGGCAGCTGTTGCACATGGTGCAGTCCAGCCTGATGCAGATACTGCCGACGCACATCGTCACCGCGCCATTCGTATCCACGAGCTGAAGCGCCATTTCGGATTGAAGTGACCTAGCAAGTTACGACCTGATAGGAAAAAACCCGTGTCGTCCATGCAATTTTTTCTTCGCACCGAAGATCCGGTGTCGTTGAAGACCTATCTCGATGAAGCGCTAGCTTTCAGTGTTTCGCTTGAGCGAATGGGACAGGAGTCGTCAGCTGTGCTATCTGGCATCGCTACCGGCGGACCTGGGGAATGGTTCGAGTGGTACACGTATGCCGATAGGGCCAGCTTCGACCACTGTCTGTACATCGGCGTCATTGAAGACTGCCCGGGACTGCACAATGGCTTTCTTGAGCTGCATAGCGCATGCCTCGACCTTGAGCTCGCGGGAAAACCTGGCCGGGGCCTGCGCTTCGACCGCAGAACGTTTCTCGAGCATCTTCGCCGGTACCGCGCGACTCCCGGCTGGTTTGGCGAGGAAGGTCAGCCTCGCCTTCCTTACCCACATGACGTTGTGACCACAGGCGACGAGCGCTCGGATTATCTGGCGCGCTTCAACATCGAGCATTTTTAGGGGAAGGCGTCATGCCAACGCAGAAAGAGGTCCAGCTCCGGAGCGTTCACTCATTGATCAGCTTGATCACCGACGCGGCCGCAAAACGTGATCTGCCGAACGTGATGTGGAATTGGGGTAGGGCGCACAGCTACGCCACCTGCCTACGTAGCTGCGGGGTGATATCTCAGGAGGAAGCAGCCGAATTGCACTCCCTCGCTTTCGCTGCGAAAGGCGATTGGGTGCTGCCCTTTGTTCTGTCGGAGGGAGTGAACACGTTTTCATTGCGTGCTGAGTGCGGCAACGACATGGCCCGCTTTATCAGCGCAGTCGAAGCGCAGGGTCATGCCATTCATAGCGTCGTACGCCCGGATGCCAACGGGTTCCCAGACGTGGACGTCGAAATCCGGACTGACGCAAATCTGGAACAGCTCCAGGAGGCGCTTCGCTCAGTTGAGGATGCACATGTGATGCTGCAGACCCTTCGGCAGGTACCACTCGCTGAAAATAGCCTGCGGCGCGATTACGACATCCGGTGAGAGGGCTGCAAGCTAGGCCGGCTTCGACCAGCGCTGCCGGAGTGAATTGCGGCTCCTGCAGCCTCACTTTGCCTCTCGAGCAGTCCGTCGGCCCCGATGCTCACGCGGCTCGACAGGAAGCGCTATCAGCCTGATAGCGCTATAGGGTCTACAGGTGGCCGTCACCGGCCTCTGCCCGCGTCTCCCACGATAAATACCTGAACAATGGCAGTCGGGGGCGTGACGCTGGGCCCTGGTGCTGGGGCCTTTACCGGGGCGAGGTAGGCCAACGCAGCGAAGAGGGTCGCGGTTGCGCTCAGTGCGAGTGTGGCAACTTCGTAGATTGTCATGAGGTGTTCCTTTGCTTTAGGGAACACCTATTTCAATGTCACGACCTGACCCTGGATTGCCGGACTTTCCGAAAAGAACACGGCCACGCGCCGACCACCTGTTCCGCGGGTATCACGACCGTCATCGGCGCAAGCGCTGATTGTCAGGTTTCCTCGCCTGCGGACGACGTATCACCGCCGGCTTCCGGTCTTCCCGCGAGAAACGGCACCAGCGCGGCGAGCACCTCGGCCGCGCAATCCTCCGGTTGCAGATGACCACCTGGTAAGGCTTTGCCGCGAACGTCGCGGGCCCACCGGCGCCAGATAGCCGTAGGCGGCTCACCGGTGACCTGGGCCGCCGACCAAAGTACCAGCAGCGGGCATTCCAAGTGCCGGCCCCGGGCCTGGTCCGCAAGATCGTCCGCCAGGTCCTCGTCAGCGCCGGCGCGGTAGTCCTCGCAGATAGCGCGGCGCACTGCAGGATCGCGAAAGGCCTCTCGATAGGCTGCCAGCGCATGGGGCTCAACGCGGTTGAGTCCACCCGCCATGCGCGCCAGCGCCTGTTCGAGAAAGGCATCGGGATCGGCCGCCAGCAGGCGCTCGGGTAGGTCGCTTGGTTGAGCAAGAAAGGTCCAGTGAAAATTCGCAAGTCCGCGTGCTCGGTCGAGGGACGCCCAGGCCTCTGGTGTGGGCACCACAGTGAGCGACGCGTAGCGCTCGACGCGAGCCGGATGGTCTAGCGCCAGTCGGTAGCCGACGCGAGCGCCGCGGTCATGGCCAACCACGGCGAACCTCTCAAGCCCAAGCGCGTCCATCAGCTCCAGTAAGGCCGCCGCTACGCGCCGCTTAGTCCAGCGAGATCCCTGGTCCAGCTGACGGCTGGCGCCGTAGCCTGGCAGATCAGGTATCACCACCCGATACGTCCGGGCGAGCTCCGGGGCGATACGGCGCCAGGCGAGGTGAGTCTGCGGATAGCCGTGCAGCAGCAGCACGGCCGGTCCCTGGCCGCCGATCACACCGCGGAAGACGGCAGACGGGGTGTCCTGGCAGAGCCGCTCGAAACCGGGGAAATTGGAAACAGTCATGGCTGGCGTCTCTCTACGCGGTCGACGAAGGTTGCCAGGTCGTGGTTGAAACGTGGCGCCTCTTCCAGGAACGGCGCATGCCCAGACTCAGCGTAGCGCGTGACCGTGACGCGCGGATTCAGCGCCTGGGCCCGGGCGATAGATGCCTCCGGCCGTACCAAGGCGTCCTTCTCGCCGTAGAGCAGCCACACCGGCACCTGCGCGCGGCCAAGCCCGGTGGCGGCCGCCACATCCTGACCCTGCACGGCGCTCTGCATGTTCCAAGATGCCATAGCAGCGTTGGCGTACAGGCGCTGGAACAACGCCGGCGCCGGCGGCGTGGCGAAGCACAGGGCGAGGAAATCTCGGATGGCATCCAGATGCGTGCGCAGATCAGATGAGACCAGGTCCCTGTAGATCTCCGGGTGCGGCACGATCTGCGCTGACGCGAGCTCGATGACACCGTCAACGTAGACCGCACCGGAAATGGCGCTGTCCCCATAGGCGGCCAAGTAGTTGGATATGACCGTAGCGCCCAGAGACCACCCTACGAGCACAGGTTGGCGGGCACCGGTGGCAGCGATGACGGCGGCCAAATCGTCGGCCCAGCGCCGACCCTCACGATAAGCCGCGGCATCGGACGGCTTGCCTGAAAGGCCATGGCCGCGAAGGTCGTAGGTGATCAGGCGAAAGCGACTCAGATCAGCGCTCGTAAGCTGGGCGTCCCAATTCAACCGGCTGCCCAGCAAACCGTGGATGAAGACGATCGGCACACCGCGGGGATTGCCCTGTTCTTGGACAGCGAGCACCACACCGTCAGGGGCCGTCACTCGCCATTCCCGCGCCTGGGCGGCCAAACTGGTCAGACTCAACAATAGGATCAGCGATAGCAGACGCACATGACTCATGGTGGCTCTCCAGAATAGGGGAGTCTTGAGTCTCGGGGGTGACACCAGTGTCAGGGTCAAGCGCCGCGTGTCATGCGATAGTGGATCTTTCCTGCCACCAATACTTCGGACCGTCGCCTGCACCCGCGCCTTCCCTCAGCATTGGCCAGCTGGCTACCGCCACCGGCGTCAGCGTGCGCTCACTACGTCACTACGAGGCCCAGGGCCTGCTGGCGGCTGGCCGCGGTACCAATGGCTACCGGCGCTTCTCGGCCAGCGCGGTGGCGCAGGTCCGGCAGCTGCAACGCCTGCTTGGCGCCGGCTTCAGCTTGGCGGAGATCCGCGGCTTCCCGGACTGCATGCGACTGATCGAAGGTGCACAGGCCTGCCCGGAGACCTCGGCTGCGCAGCGCGATCGACTGGAGAGCTTGGAGCGTCAGATCGGTGAACTGGAGAGCCGGCGCGCTCGCCTGCTGCAGATGCTTCGAGAGAGCGAAGGGCCAGGAGCTTAGCTCGCGCAAGCTGAAACCGGCAGCTTCGTGTCGATTGCGTGCTAGGTGCTTGAGCTGGCCTTGAGAGCAGCCATACGCGGAAGGAAAGGCAGTTCGCCCCCTTTCAGGGAGCAAATCGGCGATCGGCGCTGGATCTGTACCGGCACCATAGCGCAACAGCGCAGGCGCCACATGCTGCACCAATCCGATGTCCATCAAAGCGATCGAGTGCGAGGTGGCATCGCTGACGTATTACTAAACCTAGCGACGCTAGCTGCACCCATGAAGCGCGCGCTTATTCTAAAATCGGTCTTTACCTTCAAGATGGCGTCTTGCAAAGGAAGGGTGATCGACCTGCCAAGGAAATCAACTTGAATATTCGCCGTCTAGCCAATGATGTGATGAAGCTGAGTTACCGCGTCGAACGCACCAGCAAGCTCTTGCATTGGATCCTGTATTGGATTGCAAGGGGAATGCATTCAATAAACGCTCATATCAATAGTAGAAGAGCCAAGCGGCGAGACCTTGACCGGTGAAGTGGATAGCGAAGTGGGTACAATCAGTTACCAGCCCCTAGAGGACGGTCATTATGGATCGAGCAAAATGCGGCCTCGCAGCCCTAGCGACTGCGGTTTTAATGGCCGGTTACGCACTCGCCGGCCTCTACTGGTACGGCAAGATCAGCTGGTCTCCCTCCCACCTGTTTTACGAGGCGCCTGTGCCTGGCTGGAACGATTTTTTCGGATGGATGCTGGCCGGCATCGCCTGGATCTCCCCCGCCGTTATAATCGCTCTTGCGCTGCTCCACCTTTCTGGCAAGGCATCCAGCGCTCAGCACTGCTCCCTTCCCCGAGCCTAACCGTCTGAAGCCCTGCCGCGCTGAATCCGCCGTGCACGGCGCCTGCAGGTGTCGAGCATTGATATACGCCACCTCGTGCCGGCGGCCCTACCCAGATCGGGCAACTGGTCCGGGAGCGCGCCGGCGAAGCGGCTGCCATACCAGGTCGAAGCAGCAAGCTTCTCGCCATCTCGATCAGCAGCTGCAGTGAGCGCCTAAACGGTAAGCGGGGGGGTTACCTGTGCGTGAGGGTTCCCATCGCTACTACCACCGCTGAGGTTCACCCCTTCGATGGGCGCAAATTGGCCATTGTCTGGCGGCCGCCTCGGGCACCATCAGGCATTAGGCGATCATCTGTACCGGCCATTGCCTGTTAACCGATGCCTGCTGGCTGACTTAGGAACACATCATGAAGCTGGACGCGCTGAATAAATATCTTGAGGCTACCCAAGACCATCTGGGTGTTGAAGACCAACGCTATGGCGGCGGCTTCCGCGCAATCGTCGCGCACCGCTCGGCTGCTAATTTTCTCTTCGAAAAGCTCGAAGGCGGCGACTTCGACGGGACCGAAGCGCAAAGCTTCCTCAATGAAAATCCATTATTTCCGTCAGCGACAGGCAAAACGCCTCAAGATGCGTTGCAGAAACTAAACGATAAGCTGGAGCTTATCTATCAGTTCGAGCCTAACTCCGGCGTGTATAAGTGGGCCGCGATCCCTCGCTTCAAACTGCAAGCTCAATATGACGCCGATCCAGGTGAAGCCCGGAGTTGGTACGACGTGTGCTGGATCGACGTTGTAAATGACTTGCAGTCAGATGCGCTGTATTTCTACGAGAACTGTCGAGACAACTGCAGTGACCGGGTAAAGCGCGATCTGCACGCGTTGGTTAACTTCAAGTATGAAGGCATATTTGCCGGCCTGAAAATCGGTTGATCGTTCGGGTACAGCGCCTCGCGGCCAGGGCCATCTTTCTTTTACGCGACGTCTGAGCGCGTCCGAAAAGCTAATGTAATTTAGGTCGCCGCTGTTAGCGGCTTCGACGATGGAATAAAATATGAAACAGCCACCCTACATAGTTTTGATTATGGGGCCGATATTTAGTATTGGGAGCGTCTGGTTGCTTTATTCAAACGACCTAGAGCTGGGATATAGCCCCGTTTACACTGCCCTGCTAACGATTGGCGGCTGGGGCGGCGCCCTCTATTGTTGGTACACGCGTCGCAAGGTGATAGCCAACCGCCTTCGCTTGGAAATTCGGCCGAACTCCGCCCAAATAGTTGACAGTCCGGTATTCCATCAGTGGTTTTCCACGCGTACTCACTTCCTAGGCGATCCCGCGGCGTTTAACAGACTGATCACGGAGGTGGTTAACAGGCCAGCTTTTAGTAAAGGACGGTTTATGTATCGGCGAGAGTCCGTCCACGTGCGACTTCACACGGGTGAGTTAACCCTTACCGAGGTAGAGGCCGACCGCATAATGGAAATAGTCGAGAACCATTTCATTGATCCAATCTTCGAGCTAGTTGAGGATGGCGATGCCGAAGTAAATCAGTCAGTTTCCATTAGCGCTTAGCACTATTTATCAATCATAGTTTTAATACGCTGCTCTTCGAGGTGTTCTATGCGAAAGATGTGCACGATATTAGCGATGCTAATAACTACCGGGGCGCATGCGGCGCCTGATCTGAATTACGCAACGCGGGTAGTTTTGGTGACCGAGCTCAAGACTACCGTTGCAGGCACGCATTTAGCCTTCAAACGTCCAGGCGGATGCGTCTTTTCCGGTATTGCGACTGACGCTAAGGTCGTCGAAATCACCCAGAAGACCTGCCGAAACTCGACAACCAAAGTAGAAATGGTTGTCCCCCTTGAAAGGCAAAAGGCCTTTATCGACGCCGACGACGCTTGGCCGGAATTCGATTGGATCAACGACGATCGCCGTAACTATCTGCTCTTCCCGGTGGAGCCTGAAGCTCCAGCACAGAAGACGTCCTAGCTCCTACGGGGAGATCGCCTGAATCGCGGACTCACCGCTCAAGTAGCATCTCGGTAAATGCTGTATAGGCTATCGCCGATTGGCACCCAGACCTTGGAGAGCGTTATGTCGGAGCAGGCAAAGGTGATTGCTTGGCGCGTTGAGTTTAAAAGCGGCGCAGTTGAACTGCGGCCGTTCGAGAGCGGCGCAATTGAATTGCAGCCGGCAGAAGAGTTCACCGGCATGCCTGGGTTCGGACGTTGGGTGACCCCGCTGATCGCCGGCGGCGATACCATCGACCACTGTCCGGACCAAGCCGAAGAGTGAGCCCGGACGGTTGCGCTGCCTGTCCGGTTTCACGTTGACCTACCTGGAAGACCCGTATGCCGCGGGGAACGCCGGTATGTGTTCTCCCCGAGGGTCCTGGGTCGCGTCCCAGCGCCACCAGCCCGTCTTGCCATACTCGTTGCAGTACCACTGTTCTTTCGTGCCGCGCCGTTCCAGGTACTGCGGTGTGGCCATGCCGAAGACCTCGAGCGCGAAGTCCTGCTGCATGTCCAGCAGCCAGAAGTCTGGGAAGACGGCGCATTCGTCGGCGTCGTAACGCAGCGGCTTGTCGAACTTGCGCCTCTCATCCCGCAGCTTCTGCTCGACCTTGCCTTCCAGGTCTGAATCAAGCGGGATCCACTGCTCGCTCACCTGCATCAGCGCCACCTCGAGCACATCCGCCTGGTGGGCTTTGGCCGGGCGCTGCGCGATTTGAGCGATAGCGATCACCCGGCTTCCCCTGCGCCAGGCGCCCAGCTCCCGTCCGAATCGGCGAGAGGCGGTTTCCCATACGGCAGGGGGCAGGTAGAGCGTTGGCATCCCGAATGGCCCAGTCACTGGCAATCTCTCCGGCGAGCCGCTGTGGCGCTCCTCGTCGTACCTGGCCAGGGGACTGACGACGACCAGCCGCCAGTTGCGTGAGACCGCGTTCGTGGCGATCTCGCGGTTGGTGGACTCGCGCCGCTTCTCTTTCTGAGCAGCCAACAGCAACACCTGGTCGAGCTTGATGCGAGGGGCTACCGACACCCGCCCGGCGCACTTGTGAAGCAGGTGAGAAACCAGCTCTCCATTACGCTTTCCCGCCATCGCCGGATACCAGGTGGTGAGCCGGCTTTCCGACCAGAGAAGATGCAGCAGGCCCAGGAGCGTCATTGCCGGCTTCTTCACGCCCGGGGCAGCCGGAGGGGAGAGCGCCGCATCCCCAGCTTCCCCAGGCGCTTGCTGCCGTACGCCCCGGGCGAGCCTCACCTTCATCCCCCCGTCGGCGGTTTCTTCCACCACGCCGACTGCGTAGCCCTGCAGACCGGAGCGCTGCGGCGCTGCTGCATAGAAGCGACAGTCATTGGCATGCTCCGGGCCGCTGTGAGGGTAGCGGGCTAGGTGGTAGCCGTCCGATCCTTCGCGCAGCTTGATCGTCA
>CAUQPA010000109.1:0-10001 GCA_963519325.1 uncultured Pseudomonas sp.
AGGCGTCCGTGCGCATTGACGGAAAATCCGTGTGACAGATGACATAACTTGGAGCTCTATCCAATTCCTACCTCGGATAGCGCGTCGTGCACCAACACCTGGTCCGTCAAGGCCGCACAAAGTGGCATCCCGTCGCCGTGTGATGATGGACCTGGGGTACATTAAGCGTTTAACGCAGCGCTGCGCGAGTCCTGCATTGGGGGTGATTGCTTTGAGAGAGGCTGAAACACTGATTCGGCATACCGGCAAGCTGAATATTGGCGCTGTGGAGAAAGCGATATTGGAGACTTTTCCATGATGAGGTTCTCTGAAATTGAGGCGTTCAGGGCCGTCATGTTGTCGGGCTCAACCACTGCGGCCGCGCAGACGCTGCACACCTCACAACCTAATGTGAGCAGAGCGATTGCGCTGCTTGAACAAAAAACCGGCTTGAAACTTTTCGAGCGATTGCCAGGGCGACTGGTGCCCACCAGTGACGCCCGGTCCTTCTTCAAGGAGGTACAACGAAGCTTTGCGGGGCTGCACCATCTGGACGAAGCCGCCAAGCGGATCAAGCGGTTCAGCGGTGGCGCGCTGACGGTCGCCGCAGTACAGATGCTTGCGCTGGGCCTGGTGCCCAGGGTGATGCAGCAGTTTTGTCAAAATCTGCCCGAAGTCAGCGTGTCCATCCATACCGGCCACGCAACGACAGTGGCACGCTGGGTTGAAGATCAAACCTGTGATGTCGGCTTGGTCTCCCAGGTCAATAACAACTATGGCCTGGCCTATGAGCACCTGTATGAGGTAGACGCCGTCTGCGTGATGCCTGCAGACCATCGGCTCGCACGCAAGGACGTGATAACCCCCCAGGACCTGGCGAATGAGCCTTTCATCTCACTGCCCCGCACCGAACATGGCTACTCACTGGTCGACACCCATTTTGAAAACGCCGGTATTGACCGGCACATTCGCCTAGAGACCTCTTACAGTTCAATCACCTGTTCGCTGGTCATGCAGGGGCTAGGCCTATCGATCGTGAACCCGCTCGCCTCATTGGATTACCGCCATTCGGGCATGGTGACGCGGCCTTTTCTGCCCACCGTAAAACATCAGGGGTACATCATCTACCCCAAAGAGCGCGCGAACGATCGGTTGATTTCAGACTTCGTGACGACCGTCAAAGACGTGCTGGCCCGCGAACTCGAGAGCCTCGGGTGTAAAGCGCCGGCGTAGGGATTGCTCCCGGGAGGGGGGGTATATCACCAGTGCATAGGCCAAGGCGATATTCTATTTGCTTGTCCACCGCTGCTCCCCTTAACGTTGTGTTCAGCCGGAACTGGGGCGCTAAGCGTCTCCTGGAAGACAACAATTATAGTCCGTGCATTGAAGCTGGGCCCCTGCCGACTGATGTTACCCAATTGAGTCAAAACAGAGGCGGACCACTGCCTCGTTAACTCGCGTGAGGAGGGGAAGCTGACATGAAAAAAATCAACACCTTTGCATTGGCCAGCGCCATTACGCTTAGCAGCGGCGCGTATGCGCAAGACACGCTCTATTTCGCAGGGTATTCCGGCGACTTTCAAAAGACCTTTGAAACGGTCATCCTTCCCGAGTTCGAAGCCAAGCATGATGTCAACGTCGTTTATGTGCCGGGCAGCTCGAGTGAAAACCTTGCCAAATTGCAAGCGCAGCGAGCCAGTCAGCAAATCAACGTTGCCTTGTTTGACGACGGCCCCATGCATTACGCCGTGCAATTTGGCCTGTGCGATAACTTGGCGCAGTCGCCGGTGTATCAGGACATCTACGATATCGCCGCAGCCTCGAACTTCAAGGGTAAGGCGGTCGGTATCGGGCTGGTGGCGACGGGCATTGCCTACAATAAAGCAGTCTTCGCCAAGAATGGTTGGGCGGCGCCCACATCGTGGTCCGACATCGCGGACCCCAAATATGCCAAGCGCGTCGCCTCCAACCCTATCTCCGGTACGTTCGGCCTAAATACCTTGATCATGTTCTCCCGCATCAACGGTGGCGGTGAGCATGATATGGACCCAGGCTTCAAAGCCGTTCGTGAAAATGTCGCGCCCAATGTATTGGCGTGGACCTCTTCGAATGCCCAATTAGCGCAGATGTTCCAGAGCAACGATATCGATATTGCTGTCTGGGGTAGCAACCGTGCCGTGGCGTTGAAAAAAACAGGCTTTCCTATCGAGTTTGTTTATCCAAAAGAAGGCACACCCGCCATTATTGCTTCGGCCTGTGTAGTTTCCGGGAATAAGCTCGCAGAAAAATCTCAAGCGCTGATTCAATACCTGGCGTCTCCCAGTGTGCAGGCCAAGTTCGCCACCGAGGGCTTCGGCCCCGTCAACCGGCAAGCCAAGCTCGAAGAGGGTTTGGCCGAAGAGGTCCCTTATGGCGAAGAGAAGCTTGCGCAGCTGGTGCCGATAGACTGGGACACCGTTAACCGTAAACGTGCTGAATGGACAAAACAGTGGAGCCGTACCGTTGAGTGAGCGCTTTTCTCGACGATGATAATAATAGTGAGTATTGGCCATGAGTAATTTGATTATCCGAGGGCTCTCGAAAACCTATTCGGGCGGCTTTACCGCTGTGCGCAACTTGGACCTAGAGGTTAAGAGCGGTGAGTTCATCTCGCTGCTGGGTGGCTCGGGATGCGGAAAAACGACGACACTTCAGATGGTCGCGGGATTTATTTCCCCTACCACGGGTTCTGTCCATCTCGGTGGCAACGACATCACCAGCATGCTGCCTGAAAAACGTGACATGGGCATCGTATTCCAAAGCTATGCACTGTTCCCGCATATGACCGTTGCCGAAAACGTCGGCTTCGGGTTGCAGATGCGCAAAGTGCCTAAACAAGAGCTGGCGACGCGTGTCGAAGAAGCGCTCGCGATGGTCCGTCTGTCGGGGCTCGGGGCGCGTTATCCACGGGAGTTGTCCGGTGGCCAACGGCAGCGTGTCGCTATCGCACGGGTTTTGACGATCCGTCCGAGTGTCTTGCTGCTCGATGAGCCTATGTCGAACCTCGACGCTAAGCTCAGGGGTGAAATGCATGTTGAGCTCCGGGCGCTCCAGCGCCGGCTCGGCATTACTACTATCTTGGTCACCCATGACCAAGTCGAAGCCATGACAATGAGCGACCGAATCGCTGTGATGGCCGACGGTTGCATCGCAGAGCTGGGTAAGCCTCAAGATGTCTACGACCAGCCCACCTCCGGCTTCGCCATGCGCTTCCTGGGTCAGACCAATATTCTCATGGGCAAGGTGAAGTCCATCTCCCAGGGACAGGCATTGGTCCACCTGGACGGCATCGTCGTGCCCGCGAACCGGCAGCAGCTCAAGGTGGGCGACGACGCCATACTGTTCATCCGGCCTGAGCGCATCCGCTTCACCCCGCCCGGCGTTGGGAAAGCCGAGGGGCGTATTGCATCACGTTTGTTCCTCGGTGGCCTGTGGTATTACGAAATCGAAAGCGCCTTGGGCGCGTTGAAGATGACAGCACCGAACAATGGCGAGCGCCAGCCTCAAGAAGGCGAAACGGTCGGCATCGGTTGGGGCGACGGCGACCTGCAGGTCGTATCCGCGGAGGCCGCCCATGGCTGACACTACCTACCGCGCCAATGGTGCTCAGTGGGTACTCTCGCTGCCCGCGCTCCTGTTGTTTCTAGGGTTGCTCGTCGTACCCATCGCATTGACTGGCATGCTTTCATTCAATGTGTTCGACGCCATGAGTGGCACTCAAAACAGTTATACCTTGGCCAGTTACCTGGAGGTACTCAGCGACAGTTTCTATTACGAGCTGTTTGCCCGTACCGCTTTGATGTCACTGGGCGTCACCGCCGTCTGCATTGCCATTGGCGTTCCTGAAACGCTGATCCTTTCGCGCATGCGGCCCGCATGGCAAGGTGGCTTTTTCGTCGTGATACTCGGCCCGTTACTCATTTCCGTGGTGGTACGGACGTTGGGATGGTCGCTGTTGTTGGGACGTGAAGGTTTTATCAACTCAGCGCTGATGGCACTCGGTCTGATCGACCAGCCACTACAGCTCATGTTTACCCTGACCGGGGTAGTGATTGCCCTGACCCATGTGATGATGCCTTTCATGGTGATCTCGGTATGGAGCACGCTGCAAAAAGTCGATGGCCAGATTGCCCATGCGGCCCGCTCCCTCGGGGCCGGCCCGGTGACCACCTTCAGGCGCGTTGTGCTGCCGCAGCTGATGCCGGGTATTTTGTCTGGCGGGATCATCGTCTTTACCTTGTCTGCCTCGGCCTTCGCCACGCCGGCGATGATCGGCGGTCGCGGCGTCAAAGTCGTCACCACGGCGATCTACGATGAATTTCTCTCCACGATGAACTGGCCATTGGGCGCTTCCATTGCGGTGCTCTTGCTTATTGCCATTGTCTTCGTGGTGATCGGCAGCAATCGATTGATCGAGCGAAAATTCAAGCAGGTGTTCGTATGAGTGATCGCAGCCTGGAAAGTAACGGACCCTTTGCAATACTCTTCCACACACTGTTCGTCAGTTTCATTGTGGCGCCGCTGTTGATCATTGTATTGGTCTCTTTCTCAGACAAGGGCTATATATCGATGCCTTTCGACGGCGCCTCGTGGCGGTGGTACAAAGCCATTTGGGACGCCCCGGAGTTGATCAATGCGTTTTGGCTCTCGGTGTGGCTGGGGCTTGGCGCGGCGACGATTGCGTCCATTGTCGCGGTACCCGCCGCGATAGCTATTGCCAAATACCGTTTCGCCGGACGCGAAGCACTTACATCATTGATTCTCTCCCCCTTGATGATTCCTCATGTCGTGCTTGGTGTAGCGTTTCTCAGGTTCTTTTCAGTGACGGGGATTTCGGGTTCGTTCATCGGGCTGTTATTGGTGCATGCATTGATCGTCACGCCTTACTCACTGCGGCTTACCCTGGCGGCTGTCATCGGGATTGATCGCGATGCGGAACTGGCGGCACGCTCACTCGGCGCCTCTAAATATGTGTCCTTTTGGAAAGTGTTGTTTCCCTTGATTCTCCCAGGCGTGGCCGGCGGTTGGTTATTGGCCTTCATTCAAAGTTTCGATGAAGTCACCATGACGATATTCGTCTCCACCCCGGGTACTACGACACTTCCGGTTGCCCTGTATGAACGGATCGCATTGATGACCGACCCGGTGACGACTTCGGTTTCCACGGTAATGATTGTGGGAACGATGATCCTCATGTTTTTGCTAGACCGTATTGTCGGTTTGGACAAAGTATTAATCGGTAAAAAATAGGCCCAGGTGCACTTTTCGCTTCCAAAGACTTTGGCAGCGAGGACCCGCTCGCCCTTTTTTCAAGAGCTGCCGCACAGTTGCGGAGGTGAAGTATGAGCAAAGAACACATGATCGTAGTGGGCGGTGGACTCGTCGGCGCGGCAATTGGCTACGGTGCCGCGCGCAGGGGCCTTAAGGTCACCGTCCTCGACCAAGGGGATGCCGCATTACGCGCCTCTCGGGGAAATTTTGGCCTGGTCTGGTTATCGAGCAAAGGTGGTGGGATGCCCCGCTATGCGCAATGGACGCGCGATGCCGTAAGACAGTGGCCGGAACTGCACCGGGAGTTGCTCAGCCTGACGGGTGTCGATACGGGGCTTGAGCAAACGGGCGGCTTCTGGCTTGGGTTCAGCGAAAAAGAGGTACAAGCGCGGGCGGACTTGCTTGAGAAAATCAACAAAGCAGTGGGTGATATCCCCTATCAAATGATGGGCCCTGCAGAGCTGAGGCAGCATTTGCCTGGGCTAGGCCCCAAGGTCGTCGGCGGAAGCTTCGGTACTCATGATGGCCACGCCAACCCCTTGATGCTGCTCAGGGCACTGCATGCGGGTCTGAAAATGAAGGGGGCAGATATCATTTCTGGCGTTGACGTTGTTGCGGTCTCGCAGGACCCCGGTACCGGTAAATTCACGGCGCGTTCCCGGGATGGCCAATCCTGGAACAGCGACAGGCTCGTACTCGCCGCCGGTATCGGGATCTCCGAGTTGGCATCGCAAGTGGGGTTGCATGCCCCAACCCGCCCGACGCGCGGGCAAGTGCTGATCACCGAGCGGCTCAAGCCGTTTATCCCCTACCCGACGAACAAGGCGCGGCAGACCAAGGAAGGGTCGGTGCAGATCGGCTCGACTTCAGAAGATGTCGGTCTGGATGATCGCACGACACCTGACAAGATCAGCTGGCTCGCCGAACGGGCTGTAGATACGTTTCCCGCCCTCAAGGATGTGAGGCTCGTTCGAGCATGGGGCGCCATTCGGCCTTTAACCCCCGACGGCTACCCGGTGTACCAGAGTTCGACGACGTGCCCAGGGGCCTATGCCGTTATTTGTCATAGCGGCGTGACACTGGCGGCAATCCACGCCTACGTCATCGGGCCCTGGGTCGGGGGCATAACACCCTCACCCCCGAACTTCGAAGGGTTCCACAGCGACAGATTCCTAGACCCCAACGCGAGTTTTACCCATGACCACTAAGCCGCTTTTTTCTGTTTCGAACGCGCCTGCTGGGCGGACGGTAAAAATCACATTCGAGGGGCAAGAATTGCGCGTCGCCGAGGGCATCAGTGTGGCTGCCGCGTTGCTGACCCAAGGCGCCCGTGATTTCCGCTCCAGTATCGTCGGTAATGTTTCCCGCGCTCCGTACTGCATGATGGGTGTTTGCTTTGAATGCCTCGTTGAAATCGACGGCGTACCCGCACGGCAAAGTTGCATGGTCCCGGTGCGCGACGGCATGCATATCAGGCGTCAACTCGGCGCTGTGGCACTGGACCTCGGCGAAATGGGAGGGTGCCATGAATAATGTCCCGGTAGACCTGGTGGTCGTCGGTGCCGGCCCAGCTGGAATGGCCGCAGCCTGCCAGGCACGCGCCCAGGGGTTGACGGTGGTCGTGCTGGACGAGCAACCAGCGCTCGGCGGCCAGATCTATCGGCGGATCGAGTCCGCTCCTGAAGCCATACAACACATCCTCGGCGCGGATTACGTCGCAGGCCGAGCCCTTGCTCGTGAATTCAAAGCCAGCGGTGCTATCCACATCACCGGTGCGGTGGTCTGGAACGTGGCCGCTTCGGGGGAAATCAATTACATCGCCAATGGCCATAATGAAGACATCGTCGGCAAGTATGTCGTACTGGCCAGCGGCGCCATGGAGCGACCATTCCCCATCAAAGGCTGGACGTTACCTGGTGTAATGGGCGCGGGTGCCGGTCAGATCATGCTCAAAGGGGCTGGTGCACTGCCTACCGAGCCCGTTGTCCTCGCCGGTTGCGGTCCGCTGCTCTACCTCTTGGCTTGGCAATACCTCAGGGCAGGCGTGGCGATCAAGGCGTTGGTGGACACCACACCACAGTCGGCTTATGTCCGGGCGTTGCGCGAAGCGGCTGGTGCGCTCAAAGGCTGGCGTGATCTTGCCAAGGGCATGAAGCTGCTCGCGTCGATCAAGCGTCACGGGGTCAAGGTTTACTCGGGCGCTACCGACCTGGCAATCGTGGGGGACCATGCGGCCCAAGGCATTCAATTCAAACATCGCGGGCAGCGCACGTCCGTCGCGTCTTCTCTGGTGTTACTGCATCAAGGGGTGGTCCCGAATGCGCAACTCAGCCTCTCGACGGGCGCCGCGCACTATTGGAGCCCCGAGCAACTTTGCTGGTTGCCGCATACCGATGAGCATGGACGCCTGGGCGACACCGTGATCTACGTCGCCGGTGATAGCCGAGGCATCGTCGGCGCCAAGGCATCTGCTGTACAGGGACGCTTGGCGGCCTTGGCAATTGGGGCGCAGCTTGGAAGTTTGCAGGGCTTGGGACATCAACTGGCCGGACTGGCTCAGCAGTTGGAAAACGCTACGAGCATCAGAAAGTTCCTGGATGTTCTTTATCGCCCCCAAGAGGAAAATAGAATTCCCGCAGACGATAACGTGCTGGTGTGCCGCTGCGAGGAAGTGACTGCTGGGCAGATTCGCAGCTATGTAGCGTTGGGCTGCCATGGGCCGAATCAAACCAAGGCATTTGGCCGCTGCGGCATGGGGCCATGCCAAGGACGTTTCTGCGGTTTAACCGTCACCGAAATTATCGCGAAAACGCGCAACGTCGATCCTAACGAGGTCGGCCACTACCGCGTTCGCGCCCCTATCAAACCTATTTTACTGGGCGAACTTACACATTAGTTCGCCCGTTCTTCATACTAAAATCCAGGAGCCTATATGAGTGATATCGTTCGCATCGAAACTGACCCGCGCCGTAGCCGGGTCGTTATTTATAATGGTGTGATTTATGTCGGCGGGATGACCGCCGATGACCGCACTCAAGATATCGCCGGCCAAACACGCGATACATTGGCGAAAATTGAAGCTTATCTTGAGAAGGCGGGCTCAGACAAAAGCCGGGTGCTGACAGCGCAAATCTGGATCAAAGACCTGGCCCGTGACTTCGACAGCATGAATGAGGTCTGGAACGCCTGGACCGCACCGGGTTGCGCCCCCACGCGCGCCACCGCCCAGTGCGACATGGGCGCGCCGGATGTGCTGGTCGAGATCATCGTGACCGCCGCGGTTGCTGAGTAAGCCGCCTCGCAGTACTACAGCTAAACCGGTCTGTACGGTGTTCACGGCACCGCGCAATGTGATGAGGCGTTTCAACTACAGCTTCTGACTGGCGTGAGCGCGCGCACCGGCGCAAGGTGCGCCGCTGCGCCCACGGCTTACCAATCAGCCGGGGGGATATCCGCGGCTATCGCACCCGGCATGCCATCTACGGCCGCTACGCGCCCGATCGCGCAGCCCAGCGGGCTGAGTGGACTCCCCACAGGATTTCTAGGCCTTCAGAACAGTCTTCTCCCGCTTGTTCCGCATCCGCCCAGCCTCCACATCCGCGAGAATCGCCTGGGCAAGCCCACTCAGGTAATAGGCGGCCCAGATCATGTCGCCATCTTCATCCACAGCCCCCGCGAGGATCAGCTTGTGCACGCACCCCAACAGGGTCGAGGCCTGTTCCAGGGCATAGTCGCAGGGCACGCCAGGGCTGATGTGGAACAAGTCCATGGGCGGATTCTGGTTCGTGATGAAGCTCGTCACATCTGCGGTAGTGGCCTTCTCGGCCTCGGGAAGCGCGCTCATGTCATCACCTCCTGGCGCTCACTGGCCTGCAGCTTGGCGAGCGCAAGTTCGATCAGCGCCTTCGCCGTCTCGGCCGAATGCAACACATTCACCAGCATGCCGTGGCCCGGCTCGTTCGCATGGGCGTAGCAATAGTCGTCGGTGGTCTCGAAGAGACCGCGCAGCAATTCGCAAGCGTAGGCCAGGGAATCGGTGGGCGTCAGGTCGCTGTGGATGGTGAAGTAGGGGGTGGTGATGATCTGCCGGGGGTAGCGTAATGCGCGGATCGGGGACGAACTTTTTCATGGCGAAACTCCTAGGTCAAACAGGAGCTGTCTCCCAGTCCCTCTCACAGGATTAGGGTGGCAGCCATACGCGGGGTGAGAGACCGGAGACCTAGGAACCCGGCCAGACCGAAGTCTGCCCGCGCACGGCTGCCATGACAAAGCTGCCATTAGGTCTAAAAGCGGGCTATCACACCCGGTCGTCGAAATGACGACCCCAGGAAATTAGACCTGATGGACCTTCCCTACAGGGAAAGGTCTGCAGCGCGCGTAGGATACTTTCTATGGGAAGTTGAGTTATCGCTGCGGCGTTGCCATCGCGTCGTTGGTACCGGACTGGGAACGGTACTCAATCGACGAGCTGTTCGTACGGCTGGATGGGCTAACCTGAGCCGATCGGTGATGTTGGTAGGGCCATCCAGGCCCGCGTGCTGCGAATTGGCGGCAATCCTCGTCGACGCGCCACAACTCGTCGGCGATTGGCTTTTCGCTCGCCATTTCGCGCTCGAATTCTGCCTCCATCGCGGCTTCAAGCTCGGGATCGAACGGTGGCTCTGAGTCGAAGTCGTCGTGGCAATACTCACCTGGGAGATGCTGCTCTTCCC
>CAUQPA010000110.1:0-9972 GCA_963519325.1 uncultured Pseudomonas sp.
CGTCTGAAGCGGATTAAAGTCTGAGGGTCAAGACGGTAGAGAGCGTACGCTTACCATTTTCCTGCGTTTTTTCGGTATACAATGACCAATGGCCTAGGGCCGGTAGCCAAAGGGGGTGCGGACGTCGTACCCCTTTTTTCTTTATTGGCTCGGCACAATTTATAGCTCAGTCCAGGATCTTATCTCGTTAAGGTTTAGGTCTGTGGGATCGTTCAGTTAGGTGACGCAGGCGATGAAAGCGCAAGCGAAGGGGATTCGATTTTGATCAAGGTGCTGGTTGTCGACGATCATGACCTTGTCCGTACCGGTATCGTCAGGATGCTGTCGGATGTTGCAGGGATTCAGGTCGTTGGCCAGGCAGATAGTGGCGAGAATGCGCTCCGGTTGGCCCGTGAGCTCGAGCCAGACGTGGTCTTGATGGACGTGCGGATGCCCGGTATCGGCGGTCTCGAGGCTACTCGCAAACTCCTGCGCAGTCGCCCCGATCTCAAGGTCGTCGTGGTTACCGCCTGTGAGGAGGATCCTTTCCCTACCCGTCTCCTGCAGGCGGGTGCTGCGGGCTATCTGACCAAGGGGGCGGACATCGAGGAGATGATCACTGCCATCAAGCAGGCCTTCGCCGGGCGCCGCTATATCAGTGCACAGATCGCTCAGCAGCTGGCCTTGAAACCCTTCCAATCCAAAGCGGAAGCCTCGCCGTTCGATCAGTTGTCCGAGCGGGAGATCCAAATAGCCCTGATGATCGCCGGCTGCCAGAAGGTCCAGGTCATCTCCGACAAGCTGTGCCTGTCACCCAAGACGGTCAATACCTATCGCTATCGGATCTTCGAAAAATTATCGATTACCAGCGATGTCGAACTGGCCATGTTGGCTGTTCGCCACGGCATGGTAGATGCAACGAGTTGATATGAGTCAATCTTTCGATGCTGCAGCTTTTCTAGCCGGCTGCAGCGGGCGTCCGGGTGTTTACCGGATGTTCGATGAGGGCGGTAAGCTCTTATATGTAGGTAAGGCCAAGAATCTAAAGAACCGGCTTTCAAGTTATTTCAGGAAGACCGGGCTCGCCCCCAAGACCGCTTCCATGGTGTCGAAGATCGCGCAGATCGAGACCACCATCACCGGCAATGAGACCGAAGCGCTGCTGCTCGAGCAGAATCTCATCAAGCAGTGGCGGCCGCCCTACAACATTCTACTGCGCGACGATAAATCCTATCCCTACGTCTATCTGTCCACGGAAGACCAGTATCCGCGGCTGACCATCCATCGCGGCGAGAAGAGAGGGAAGGGGCGTTATTTCGGACCTTACCCGAGCGCGGGTGCGATACGCGAAAGCCTCAATCTCTTGCAAAAGGCCTTTCAGGTCCGGCAGTGCGACGACAACTATTTTCGCAATCGCACCCGTCCTTGCCTGCAGTACCAGATCAAGAGGTGCAAGGGGCCCTGCGTCGCCCTGGTTAGCGAGCAGGAATATGCCGAGGATGTCCGCCATTCCGCCATGTTCCTCGAAGGCCGTAGCAATGCCCTGGCCGAAGAGCTGCAAGCCAAGATGGAAAGCGCCTCGGTCAACCTGCAGTTCGAGCGGGCAGCCGAGTTGCGTGACCAGGTGGCACTGGTCCGGCGTGTCCAGGATCAGCAGAGCATCGAAGGCGGTAGCGGCGACGTCGATGTCATCGCGGCCCTGGTCAATCCAGGTGGTGCCTGCGTCCATCTGGTCACCGTGCGCACTGGCCGGGTGCTGGGCAGCAAGAATTTCTTTCCGGAAGTCGGCATCGAGGAAGATTCCAGCGAAGTCCTCGCGGCCTTCCTCGAGCAGTATTACCTGGCTTACCTGGAGCGGGATCTGCCCGACGAGATCATCGTGAATTCCGTGCACGAGGATTTCCCCACCCTGGTCGATGCCTTCGCCGAGGTGCACAAGCGGCAGCTGGTGATCGCTCACCGTGTCCGGGGTACCAGGGCGCGCTGGCAGCAGTTGGCGGTGACCAATGCGGAACAGGCACTGAATACACGGCTGGCCAACCGGCAGCACATGGGGGTGCGATTCGACGCCCTGGTGCAGGCGCTGGATCTTCCAGAGCCGCCCCAGCGGCTGGAGTGCTTCGATATCAGTCACTCCAGTGGCGAGGCGACGGTGGCATCCTGCGTGGTCTTCGGACCTGAGGGGCCGCTCAAGTCGGATTATCGCCGCTATAACATAGAAGGCGTGACGCCTGGCGACGACTATGCCGCCATGCATCAGGCGCTCACCCGCCGCTTCAGCCGTCTGAAGGCGGGCGAGGGCAAGCTGCCCGATATCCTGCTGGTCGACGGCGGCAAGGGCCAACTGGCCATGGCGCGCGAGGTCCTCAGGGAGCTGGCGGTACCGGATCTGGTCTTGCTCGGCGTCGCCAAGGGCGTCACGCGCAAGCCCGGCCTGGAAGTGCTGTATCTGGACGATCCGTCGAATGAGTTCACCCTGCCGGCGCATTCGCCAGCGCTGCATCTGATCCAGCAGATTCGCGATGAGGCGCACCGCTTCGCCATCACCGGGCATCGGGCTCGCCGCGGCAAGGCGCGCCGGACGTCGTCCCTGGAGGAGGTGGCCGGTATCGGTCCCAAGCGCAGGCAGGAGCTGCTCAAGCACTTCGGTGGGCTACGAGAGCTACAACGTGCGAGCATAGAGGAAATAGCCAAGGCGCCTAGCATCAGCAAAAAGCTCGCTGAGCAGATTTATGCCGCCTTGCACAGCGAGTAGAATCGCCCCACGTTCATCAACAGCCGCGCCAATGAATATTCCAAACCTGCTTACCGTACTGCGCGTCTTCCTCATTCCTCTCTTCGTCATCCTGTTCTACCTGCCGGTCCATTGGAGCTACTGGACGGCCAGCACCGTCTTCGCCATCGCCTGTGCGACGGACTGGCTGGATGGCTATCTCGCCCGGCGGCTAGGCCAGAGCACGCCCTTCGGGGCCTTCCTGGATCCGGTGGCGGATAAGCTGATCGTCGCCGTGGCCCTCGTTCTGCTGGTCCAGGAGCACGCCAGTGCCTGGCTGACGTTGCCTGCCGTCATCATCGTTGGGCGGGAGATCGTGGTATCCGCCTTGCGCGAGTGGATGGCGGAGCTGGGGGCACGCGCCCAGGTGGCGGTCTCCAATCTCGGCAAGTGGAAGACGGCGGCGCAGATGCTGGCGCTGGTGATCCTGTTAGCCAACCCGCCGCAACTGACCTTCTGGGTCATCACCGGCTACGGCCTGCTGATGGTCGCCGCCGCCCTGACGCTGTGGTCCATGTGCACCTACCTGATGGCTGCCTGGCCCCATCTGATGAGTGCCGAGAAAAAGAAATAAGTTTTTGAATCAATAGCTTGACATGCAGGGCGGCTGATATAGAATGGCGCCCGTCACCAAGCGGGAATAGCTCAGTTGGTAGAGCACGACCTTGCCAAGGTCGGGGTCGCGAGTTCGAGTCTCGTTTCCCGCTCCATGTTTACGTGAGTGTCGCAAGACATTCAGGTTTGAGGCCGGGTGGCAGAGTGGTCATGCAGCGGATTGCAAATCCGTGTACGCCGGTTCGATTCCGACCTCGGCCTCCACTATTGAAAGCCCCGTAGATGTAAATCTACGGGGCTTTTCATTATCCAGGGATGCGTAAATACTGGATCAGGTGTTACGAATCCGGCGTCTGAGGATTCGGTTCTGCCCGAGTGGTGAAACTGGTAGACACAAGGGACTTAAAATCCCTCGACTTCGCGGTCGTGCCGGTTCGATTCCGGCCTCGGGCACCATTAAAATGCTTCCATATGACCTCATATGGTCACGGAAGCCAGAGAAACCGGCCTCTGTGCCGGTTTTTTTGTGCCTGTATGAACCCATATGCTCCTACACATACCCCCACTTTAGGGGTACAAAGTAGAGTGGCTAACGAAGGGAACGAAGATCGCGGGCAAGCACGCCTGGCTGAGGGAGGATGTGCGCAAGTTCCTGTGCGAGTATGTGGACGGCCAGCACCGGAAGGCTAAGCCTGGAAGGAAGCGGCAAGCACCACCCATGCTAAGTTTTGCTAAGGTCAAAACCGCGCCCGACGCCGGCCAATGATTGGCTTTGCTCCCATACGAGAGCTGCTATATGCAGCTTACGTTCCGCCATCATCGCAGCAGTGGATAGGTAGCTGACCCGTTGCGCCGTGGCCTAGGAGGCCGAAGCTCCGTTTGGATCTGGGGCAGTAATTTCGGTTTCCAAACGCTTTCCAGCCAGTCGTCGTATCGCTTCAAGCTGTAATAGATCGTTCTACCCTGCTTCATCCAGACCCCTTCAGGGATCTGCCCACCGTACCTACGATGCTGCAATGCCTTCAGGCTGGTCCCTAGCTCATCCGCCATCTGCGTTTCGGTCAGCTTGTCTGACGGAGCTAGCTCGGCCGTCAAGAGTGGTAAGGCAGGTCGAGTGCGGGGTGCCTCACTGCCATTTCCAGCAGGGCTCTCAGAGCTGAGCCGGCTATAGATTTCAGCCGCTAAGACTTTGACCTTGCCATCAGCGCCGACCAGGTAAGGAATGCCATTCGCCATAAGCCAGGCGGCCTGAGTATTGGAGCGCGTTGACCCGGCTAGCAGGCTTAGCTCCGCCGGCGTGAGCAGCTTAAGGATCGGCGTATGCTGCGCCATCGCCATCATTCTCCTAACTGACGTCGGTCCGTAAACTCTAGCCTTCGTATCGCTACAAAGGCGCTATGCGCCGTCTGATATGCAAGGAGAGCTATGGATATTTGGGGCCTCGGGTTCACGGTGCTGTTCGCAATGATTGCGGGCGCTTGGAAATACGGATCATCCGAAGAGGTTGAGCGTACCCGCTTTAAAAGCTGGGCGCTTGGAAAGCTCTCAGCAGCAGCTCCTGGTGCCAGATACGCCTTGGTAAAGGGCGTATACATTTTCGTGATGTTGGTATCTGCAGCAGTGGTCGTTAACGCGGTTTTCTCCGTCATAGCGTTCCTTACCAGTGACCAGCCGATGCAGCGACAGGAGGTTTTTTTCCTCATTGTCCAATTGTTCAACGGGCTTGCTTACGGATCAGCTTTCTTCGCGTGCCTTCTGCTTGCAGTACGCAAAGAAGGACTTGGGACGACGAAGCATCAAGAAAATTTGATGCTTTTGGCGGAAGGTGAGCGGCTGGTATTTTCCATTGCCGATGGCGCAGATCTGCAGACTGTCGCGCGCCAACTCGCGGAGAGCGGTATCACCATCACTCTCGCGAAGCTCGAATCTGGCAAAGCCAGCGTGGTAGCAGAGACACCTCCGTTGGTCCTCAGGCGCGTCGAGAAGCTTTCGTGACAAGCGGGCACCCTTTCAGCACAGAATTACGCTCTCAATCTGGAGGTTAGAAGCTAGGCTTTGCTGAGCCTTTCCCATCCCCCACTCTACGCAAGGAGGCTTTCGTGATCAGGGCTCTAGCTTTCGGTATCGCTGCACTGACTCTAGCCGGGTGCGCTAATCGCGTTGACTACAATAAAGAGTCGCTTAACCTTTCGCTTGGGATGAGTAAATCCTCCGTCCAAACAGTGCTTGGAACGCCCAGAAGAACAGACGTCAACCAAGACCGGGAGCGGTGGATTTATTGGAACCCGGCAATTATCGGGTTCACACCCATCGACAATGAGCAGTTGGCCACCGATCGCTTAGTGGTGACGTTCAAGGATGGGAAGGTCATCCGATGGGGCCAGCAGACGGCGGTCGATGATGCAATGGAGTCCAGCCAGAAGATGATAGAGTGGTCCATGGACGCAGCTCGGCAAACGCAGCAGCTACAGAAGTAGCGCGGGCCGATCTTTAGACAGGGTTGACCATTCGCAAAGCGGTGCATCTAAACTAGCGCGCTAGACATCAGCTGCGGGTATCAGCGTGTATCCCGGTAGGGCCCTGTCTCCGCCGCACTTTGCTGCTATCGGCGCCAGCGAACGACGGAGATGCTTTTGAATTGCGCAATCGCAAGAGACCCGCGTTCATTGCGCGCCTTGGAACCTGGACGAGTCAAAGCGGCCTCAACGCTACCTCTGGCGGCTTCGTGCATCTCATAGGCGTTGAAGTCGTCATCTAGAAGCACAAGCAGTACTGAATCAAACTCCTGTCGTAGATCAATGGACCCCAGCCGCCCAGCCTTGCGATTGCCCGGAGTGACTTGGCGCCCTTTGATCTGGATGCGCACAGGGACGCCGTTGCGGATCTCCGTCGCGTCATAGCCGGCCTGACGCGCCAGATGTAGCTCAAGCCCTAACAGTCGGGTAGCTTCGTACTCAGCCACTTCACCGGTAATCCCCAATGGCTTTCCCGTCAGGTCTTTGTAGCGCTTGGCGAGCACTTTTGCCTGTGACAGCAGCAGCATCACTTCCGACTCATCTGGCCGGTGCTCTACTTGGCTCATTGGGTACGCTTCTTCATAACCTGCTTTACGGTAAGCCCGTACTGCTCTCGGTACGCCAAAATGTCATCTGCGCTCACGTCATCTCGATAGCACACCGTGTTGTAGCCACCAGCCCGGCTGTAGGCGCTATGACGTCCACAACTGCTTCCATTACGTGCGTGGTTGTATGGGCAAGCGCAGGGGCCGGGGTAGCTCGCGATCTATACCTTGATGATCTGCTGTGCGACTTGATCATCACTGATTACACCCTGTAGCGCTAATGCCGGCATTGCCAGAAAGATCAATGCGAACGCTAAAAAAAGCGCATGCTGATTTTTTCTATTGACCCATGATGGCCTTGTAGCGTCGGCTGTACTCTTCATATGGTAGGCCCTGCTGCATAAGCGCTTGAATTTGGGCTTCTTTGTACTGGTCCGCGCTCATTGGTGTACCCGGGGTTGATACTGTTGCTGGCAGCGCTAGAGGGGAGGGCCTGGCGGGAGCTTCAAGCGACCCGAGACACTGAAACTTAACAATCACCTGTCCATGAAGGCAGTCGCCGTAACCATTTCTTGCCTGACAAGACTCGACCTTCCCACCGAATGGCTCAGCATCGTTGTAGCCCCAGCGGCCACACTTCGACTTCGCCATAGCGAAAGCTTGGTCCTTGTTGACCACTGATTTTTCGAACATCTTGAAGTCGTAAGCGAGATCGATCGTGCCGTCTGCGCGGCTACCCCCGATCGCGTAGAAGTCCCGCTTCACGGAGCAAGCAGATAGGAGGAGCAGGGCTGATACGAATGCAACGCGAACTGCCGGGGAGAGTGTCATTAGATGTCCTTATCGACGTAGCCATCAGTGGCGGCGCTTTGTGCGCTCTTAATAGTTATTCTAATGAGTGATAAGGAACACGTTTCGCGGTTCAGCAGGCAGATCGTACCGCCCGTCACCTGAAGGTACTTGGCGATTTAAGGGTACAAATAAGGGCAAGGACGGGTAGATGTTGGGGCGGGATGCAGGTGAGGTAGGGTACTTAGAGGGTTTTTCGATTCCGGCCTCGGCACCAATCAAAGCAAAAAGGCCACTCATGCATGAGTGGCCTTTTTCGTTCAGGAGGGGATCGTCCAGTAGGGCGTTTCGTCCGCGTCGCGCTCGATGCGGGAGCGGCTGTCGAGGATGAAGGCTTCGAGCATGGCGGCGTCCAGCAGCTCGGTACGGGCGATGGGGCGTTTGAGTACCGACTGGCCGCTACGGGAAAAAACTTCCACGTCGTAGGCGCGCTGGTCTCGTGTCGAAATCACGCAGCGCAACGGCTCGAACCCGCCCTTGAGGGTGTTGAAGGCGCTGGCGAGTTCCACATAGAGGGTCATCCGATAAAGCTTCCTGTTCAAAGGTGGCACTGTGACAGCATTGGCTGCTACAGGGTTTCACCTTTGCAGAGAAGTGCCGCCATATCGCGATGCTAGTCGCAAAATCCCGGCCTTGCGTTCGGAGTTTCATTGCCAGCCTTGCAGCCAGCATTCTGCATCCAGCAACTCATGCCAGTCCAGCGTCCAGGTACGTCGAGTGAGAACGGCTTGCAGATCTATCTGCCTGATGGGATCGGTCTCGACTTCCGGGGTATGGACCCGGGTCACGATGAAGTGCTTTTGACGCTCGCGTGGCTGGACCGCGGTCCATTTGCTGAGCAGGAGCTTGTGGGGATTGAGGTGCCGCTGTTTCATCCCTGCAGGGCCTCCAGCAGCGGTGCGCTTCGGTAACGCTGCAGCAGGGCTTCGAGATTGCGATCGGGCATGGCATGGGCGCGGAGCGCCGAGATGGTGCGCTCGACATATTCCAGGGTGGTGCCGAAATGGCCGCAGGCTTCGGTTAGGACCCGGTTGAGGACGTCGTCCGGGAGGCTGCCGGCGTAGCAGGGCAGGTTGCGCTTAAGGACGAAGCCGAGCGCCTGGACCTTGCTGCCGTCCTCCAGATGGCACTGCAGCCAGCGCGGCCGGTAGGAGCCGTCGGGCATCTCGCGTTTCCACAGGGCCAGCAGGTGGTCGTCCAGCTGTTCATCGGGCAACTGGTAGGCGAAGCCCGCGCAGGAGCCGCCACGATCCAGCCCCAGCACCAGGCCGGGTTGCTCGGGCGTGCCGCGATGCAGCTGGGACCAAAGATAGAGCCCGCGGTGGTAGCCATGGACGCGCGCCCGGCGAACGGCGACCGCGGGGCATTCGGGACGCCAGATCAGCGAGCCATAGGCGAATAGCCAGACGGGGCCGGGCTGGCGTTGCGCCAGGGTCGCTTCGAGGGAGGCAACGAGTTCCGGGTGGGTGAGGGGAGTGGCAGGTGCGAGCTTGGGCGGGTAGCAAGCGAGAGTATTGGGGGAGATCTGTCTATGCATGAGTGCCTGGTCCTCAACCGCAAAAGCTGCCGAGCCTTTAGGAGCCCGGTCATAAGATCCTAACGAAAGTGTGCCGGGAACCCATAGACCGTTCGTGCCCATCTTTATGACGCCTGGTTAGAGCGCAGCGAGAAACATGCCAGAACCAGCACGATTCAGCGGGCGAAAAAAAGCCCGGCAGGCGCCGGGCTTTGCATGGCACGGCGGATCAGGCGCTGGTGCGGATCAGATGATCGAAGGCGGCCAACGATGCCTTAGCGCCTTCGCCCAGGGCGATGACGATCTGCTTGTAGGGCACGGTGGTGACGTCGCCCGCGGCGAAGACACCGGGCAGGGAGGTCTGGCAACGGGCGTCCACTTCGATCTCGCCACGCGGCGACAGCTCCACGGTACCCTTGAGCCAGTCGGTGTTGGGGACCAGGCCGATCTGGACGAAGACGCCTTCCAGGTCGATGTGGTGGAACTCGCTGGAGTTGCGATCCTTGTAGACGAGGCCGTTGACCTTCTGGCCATCACCCTTGACTTCGCTGGTGAGGGCGCTGGTGATGACGGTCACGTTGGGCAGGCTGAACAGCTTGCGCTGCAGCACGGCATCGGCACGCAGCTGGCCGTCGTACTCGATCAGGGTGACGTGAGCGACGATGCCGGCCAGGTCGATGGCGGCCTCGACACCGGAGTTGCCACCGCCGATGACGGCGACGCGCTTGCCCTTGAACAGGGGACCGTCGCAGTGCGGGCAGTAGGCCACGCCGCGGTTGCGGTATTCCTTCTCACCCGGGACGTTCATTTCGCGCCAGCGGGCACCGGTGGCCAGGATCAGCGTCTTGGCCTTGAGCGAGCCGCCATCGGTGAAGCGGACTTCGTGCAGGCCGCCGGCTTCGTGGGCCGGGATCAGCTGCTCGGCACGCTGCAGGTTCATGATGTCGACTTCGTACTGCTTGACGTGCTCTTCCAGCGCCATGGCCAGCTTCGGGCCTTCGGTCTCCTTGATGGAGATGAAGTTCTCGATCGCCAGGGTGTCCAGCACCTGACCGCCGAAGCGCTCGGCAGCGACACCGGTGCGGATGCCCTTGCGCGCGGCATAGACAGCCGCCGCGGCGCCGGCCGGGCCACCGCCGATGACCAGGACGTCGAAGGCGTCCTTGGCGTTGAGCTTGTCGGCGGAGCGGGCAGCGGCGCCAGTGTCGAGCTTGGCGACGATTTCTTCCAGGCCCATGC
>CAUQPA010000111.1:0-9971 GCA_963519325.1 uncultured Pseudomonas sp.
GTCCTCCAGGCCGCGCAGGCGCATGGACAGGGTCGGCTGGGTCACATGGCAGCGCGCCGCCGCCTGGCCGAAGTGGCGTGTCTCGTCCAGGGCGATGAGAAAGCGCAGCTGCTTGATATCCACTGATTACCTCCGGTCGCTCTGCCCCCTCTCCCTCTGGGAGAGGGCCGGGGGTGAGGGTCTTTCCTCAAGCGGGCAGTATCTCCCGATAATCCCGCACCGCGTCGAACTCCTCGCTGTCCTTGGGTCCGCGGCGGCTGTCCGGCTCATGGATCGCCAGCAGGTGAGCGACGCCGTAGTCGCGGGCGCTGCGCAGGATCGGCAGGTTGTCGTCGATGAACAGGGTGCGCGCCGGATCGAAGGCGAAGTCGGCCTGCAGGGCGTGCCAGAATTGCTGCTCTTCCTTGGGGAAGCCGTAGTCGTGGGAGCTTATCAGCCGGTCGAAATAGGGCGCTAGCTCGATACGCTCCAGCTTCAGCGACAGGGAATCGCGGTGGGCATTGGTGATCAGCGCCACGCGCTTGCCGGCACGCTGCAGCGCGGCGAGAAAGGTGTCGGCGTCCGGTCGCAGGGCGATCAGGTGGGCGATCTCTTCCTTGAGTTCGCGCATGGAAAAGCCCAGCTCGGCGCTCCAGAAGTCCAGGCAGTACCAGGTCAACTTGCCCTGGTGGCTGAGGAACAGCGGCTCCAACTCGGCCTTGGCCAGCGCCAGGGACTGGCCATGGCGCTCGGCATAGCGCTGCGGCAGGTACTCCAGCCAGAAATGGTTGTCGAAGTGCAGGTCGAGCAAGGTGCCGTCCATGTCCAGCAACACGGTGTCGATACGGCTCCAGTCGAGAGGGGTCATGGTGACTCCGGATCATATAACAGGCGGGTTATCATACCCGTCCGCCCAGCCCAGGAGCCGTCCATGCGCCAGAAACCCACTGTCCTCGCCCGGCAGATCGTGGCCAAGAGCCGTCTGTTCACCGTCGAGGAGATGCAGCTGCGCTTCGCCAACGGCGAGGAGCGCACCTACGAGCGCCTGGCCAACAAGGGCACCGGCCATGGCGCGGTGATGGTGGTGGCCCTGCAGGATGCCACCCGCGCCCTGCTCATCGAAGAATACTGCGGCGGCGTGGAAGACTACGAGCTGTCGCTGCCCAAGGGGCTGGTGGAGCCGGGCGAAGAGATCCTCGACGCCGCCAATCGCGAACTCAAGGAAGAAGCCGGCTTCGGCGCCCATAAGCTGGAATACCTCACCGCCCTGTCGCTGAGCCCCGGCTACATGAGCCAGCGCATCCACGTGGTGCTGGCGCGTGACCTCTATCCCGAGCGCCTGCCGGGGGACGAACCCGAACCCATCGAGGTCAGCAGCGTCGACCTGCGCGAGCTGTCGCAACTGGTGCAGGATCCGCGCTTCTCCGAAGGCCGCGCCCTGGCCGCCCTTTACCTGGTGCGCGACCTGCTCACCCAACGTGGAGAATTGCCGGCATGATGGCTCCCGTTTCCATCACCGCGCCCCTGGTGCTCAACGTCATCGACCTGGTGCGCCAGGCCGGCGCGGCCACCCTGCCCTTCTGGCGGCAGAACGTGGCGGTGCGGCAGAAGAGCGACGACTCGCCAGTGACCGCCGCCGACCTTGCGGCCCATCGCGTACTGGCCGAGGGCCTGGCACAGCTGACGCCGGACGTGCCCGTGTTGTCCGAGGAAGCCTGCGACATCCCCTTCGCGGTGCGCAGTAACTGGGACGTCTGGTGGGTGGTCGACCCCCTGGACGGCACCAAGGAATTCATCGATGGCAGCGAGGAATTCACCGTCAACGTGGCCCTGGTCGAACGCGGCCAGGTGATCTTCGGCGTGGTCGGCATCCCGACCCGGGACGTCTGCTTCAGTGGCGGCCGTGAACTGGGCGCCTTCCGCATCCAGGGCGAGGACGGCATCGAGATCGGCGTACGCAGCCAGCCGGAAGAGGCCTTCACGGTGGTCGCCAGTCGACGCCACAGCAGCCCGACCCAGCAACGGCTGCTGGAGGAACTGAGCAATACGGTGGGCGAACCCAAGCTGGTCAGCGTCGGCAGCTCGCTCAAGTTCTGCCTGCTCGCCGAGGGCAAGGCCGACTTCTATCCGCGCCTGGCGCCCACCTCCCAGTGGGACACCGCCGCCGCCCAGGGCGTACTGGAAGGCGCCGGCGGCGAGGTGCTGACCCTGGACGGCCAGCCGCTCACCTACGAGATGCGCGAATCCTTCCTCAACCCGCACTTCCTCGCCCTGCCTCGTGACGCGGCCTGGCGGCAGCAGGTGCTGGCGCTCGCCGGTTCGGCCGACGAGGTCTGAGACCGGTCCGACGCTAGGCCACCACCCGCGCCAACTCCGGCACATCACCGGACAGGCCCAGGGCACGGCGGACGAACAGCGCCTTGGCCTCGAAATGACGATCCACCTGCTTGAGCGCGGCGTTGCGCAGCCAGCGCAGCGGCAGACGGTCGTCCTGGAACAGGCGCTGGAAGCCCTCCATGGCCGCCATCATCGCCAGGTTGTGCGGCATGCGGCGGCGCTCGTAGCGTTCCAGCACTCGCTGCTCGGCGATGGATTCGCCACGCGCCTGGGCATGGCGCAGCTCCTCGGCCAGCACCGCGGCGTCGAGAAAGCCCAGATTGACGCCCTGCCCGGCCAGCGGATGGATGACGTGGGCGGCATCGCCGATCAGCGCCAGGCCGGGTTCCACGTAGCGCTTGGCGTGCCGCTGGCGTAGCGGGATGCACAGCCGCGTGTCGCTGCACTCCACCGGGCCCAGGCGCTGCTCGAAGGCGTCGCCGAGGGCCTGGCAGAAGGTGGCGTCGTCCATCGCCATCAGCCGCTCGCCCTGCTTGGGCGTGCAGGACCAGACGATGGAGCACCAGTGGGTATCGCCACCCTGGTCCAGCGGCAGGAAGGCCAGGGGGCCGTCGTCGGTGAATCTCTGCCAGGCGGTGCGCTGGTGCGACTCGGCGCAGCGCACGCTGGTGACGATGGCATGGTGGAGGTAATCCCACTCGCGGGTTTCCAGCCCGGCCAGCCGGCGCACCGCCGAGGTGGCGCCATCGGCGGCCACCACCAGTGGCGCGCGGATCTGCCGATCCCCGGCCAGTTGCACCAGCCACTGGTCGCCGGAGCGGCGCAGCAATTCCAGCCGTGCCTCCGGCAGGAGCAGGACGTTGGCCGCGGCCAGGCGCTCGAGCAGGGCATCCTGCACCACGCGATTCTCGACGATGTGGCCGAGCACCTCGGCATGCACGCTGGCCGCATCGAAGTGCACGGCGCCGGTGCCGGAGCCGTCCCAGACGTGCATGGCATGGTAGGGGCTGACACGCCGCGCCAGGATGCCGTCCCAGGCACCGAGGCGCTGCAGGATGCGCTGGCTGGCCAGCGACAGGGCGCTGACCCGGGGTTCGAAGGGCAGGTCGCTCTCGACCGCCCCGGGGGTAAGCGGGCCGCGGTCGAGCAGCACCACCGACAGGCCGCTGTCGGCCAGGGCCAGGGCCAGGGCGCTGCCAACCATGCCGGCACCGACGATCACCAGATCCGCATGGGTCAGCATGCTCGTTTCTCCTCGCAGGTCAGGGACGGGTACCCAGGCCCATGGCCTGGCGGGCGAAGGCACTCTTGGCCGGCGGGCACAGCTCCAGGCCGACCAGGCCCAGGTTGCGTCCGGCACTCAGCCAGGGCCGGCTGTTGGAAAACAGCCGGGTGATGCGATCGGAAAAGCCGATGGTCAGTTGCTGGTCCAGGCGCTGGCGCTGCAGATAGTCCTGCAGGACGGCGAAGTCGCCGGGCGCCGTGGCGCTCTCCAGCAGGCATTCGGCCAGGCTGTCGACGTCGCGCAGCGACAGGTTGAAGCCCTGGCCGGCGATGGGATGCAGGCTGTGGGCGGCGTTACCCAGCACCACCAGGTGGGGACGCACCTGCTCGGCGGCCTCCAGCAGGGTCAGCGGATAGGCATGCCGGATACCGACCTGGGTGAAGCTGCCCAGCCGATAGCCCACCGCCTGCTGCAATTCGGCGAGGAACACGGCCTCCGGCGCCTGCTGCAGCCGCAGGGCCTCGCCGTCGGGCTGGGTCCAGACCAGGGCGCTGCGCTGCCCCGGCAGGGGCAACAGCGCCAGGGGACCATGGGGCGTGAAGCGCTCGAAGGCGCGCCCGCCATGGCCGAGGTTGGTGGAGACGTTGGCGATCAGCGCGGTCTGCTCGTAGAGCGTACGGCGCACCTCGATGCCCAGGGACTCGCGCAGCGCCGAGCGGCCGCCATCGGCGACCACCGCCAGGCCGCACTCCAGGATCGCGCCGTCGTCCAGTTCCAGGCGATAGCCGTCGGCCAGGGCGGTCAGCTGGCGCACCTCGGCCGGGCAGCGCCAGTCCACCACCTCGCGATCCAGCGCCTGCCAGAGCACCTGGCCGATCCAGGCGTTCTCCACCACATAGCCCAGCGCCGGCAGGTTCTCGTCGCGGGCGAGCAACCGGGTCACGCCGAAGCGGCCTTGGTCGGACACCTGGATCTCGCCGATCGCCTCGGCATGCTCGGCCAGGGCGTCCCAGACACCCAGCCGCTGGTAGATCAGCCGCGAGCCGTAGGACAGCGCCGAGGAGCGGGCGTCGTAGCTGGGCTGGTAGGTATCGCCAGGAGCGAAGGGCTCCACCAGCAGGATGCGCCAGCCGCGCGCCTTGGCGCCGGCCTGCAGGGCCAGCGCCAGGCTGGCACCCACCAGGCCGCCACCGATGATGGCGATATCAGGACGTTGCATGAGCGTTCTCCCGGCGGTCGCGCGCGGCCGCCATCAAGCCTTCGATCTCCGCGGCCGCCTTGGGCAGGCCGGCGGTCAGCACCTCGCAACCGCTGCGCGTCACCAGCACCTCGTCCTCGATGCGGATGCCCAGACCGCGCCATTTGCGCGGTACCTCGGCATCCGCCGGGATGTACAGGCCGGGCTCCACGGTCAGCACCATGCCCGGTTCCAGCATCCGCCACTGGTCGCCGATGCGGTATTCGCCGACATCGTGTACATCCAGTCCGAGCCAGTGACCGGCGCGGTGCATGTAGAAGTCACGGCAGGCGCCGGTGTCGATCAGTTCCTCCAGCTCGCCCTGGAGCAGACCCAGGGCCAGCAGCCCCGCGGTGATCACCCTGACCGTGGCCTCATGGGGTTCGTTCCAGTGGCGTCCCGGCGCCACGCAGGCGATGGCGGCCTGGTTGGCCTCCAGCACGATGTCGTACAGCTGCCGCTGCTCGGGCGAGAAGCGGCCATTGACCGGAAAGGTGCGGGTCACGTCGCTGGCATAGCAGTCCAGCTCGCAACCGGCGTCGATCAGCACCAGCTCGCCGTCACGTAGGGGCGCATCGTTGGCCTGGTAGTGCATGACGCAGGCATTGGCACCGGCCGCGACGATGGAGCCATAGGCCGCCAGCCGTGCCCCACCCTGGCGGAAGCAGTAGTCCAGCTCCGCCTCCAGGTGATATTCGCGCAGGCCCGGGCGGCAAGCCTGCATGGCGCGCAGGTGGGCGGCGCAGGTCAGCTCGGCGGCCGCCTTGAGCAGCCGCACCTCGGCGGCCGACTTGTACAGCCGGCTGTCGTGCAGCAGGGTATCCAGCGCCAGGAGCTCCCGCGGCGGCGAGGCGCCCTGGTCGGCCTTGGCGCGGATCAGTTCGATCCAGTTGAGCAGTTGCCGCTCGAATTCCGGGTGGGCACCCATGGCGTAGTAGACCCGCTCGCGGCCTTCCAGCAGGCCTGGCAGGATGTCGTCCAGGTCGCCGATGGGAAAGGCGTCGTCCGCGCCATAGTCGGCCAGTGCTCCTTCCTGGCCGGCGCGCCGGCCTTCCCAGCGCTCCAGCTCGGCGTCCCGCTCGCGGCAGAACAGCAGGTATTCGCCATGGGCGCGGCCGGGAATCAGCACGGCCAGGGCCTCGGGCTCGGGAAAGCCGGTGAGGTACTGGAAATCGCTGTCCTGGCGGTAGGGCTGCTCGATGTCGCGATTGCGCAGGCACACCGGCGCGGCCGGCAGCAAGGCGATGCCGCCATGGCCGATCTCGGCCATCAGCGCGCGCCGGCGCCGGGCGAATTCAGCCTTGTGGATCCGCGGCATGGCCGCTCAGTGCACCACGGGAGCCGGTTCGGGAATGGGGCCGCGACCATACTCGCCATAGAGCAGCAGGGGCGCGACGCGCAGGTACTCGGTAACTTCCATGAAGTCGTTTTCGCCCTCCTCGCCTTCCTCGGCCGGCTCCTGGATCTGGGCGATGGCGGCCAGGTCCTCGAGCACCTCGCGGGCCTCCCCGGAAACCTCGCCGGTACGCCCCGAGAGACCAAAGCCGGCCAGGAAGCCCTGGCACCACTGGCCGAGGGCCGCGGTACGCTCGGCGAGCGCGACTTCGTCCGGCGGCAGCAGCAGCACCAGGGCCACCTGCTGGCCGGCGAATTCCTGCTGCACCATGCCGAGCAGACCCGAGAGCGCCGCCTGCAGGCGCTCGCTCGGCGCCCCGCCGAGCAGCTCGCTGGCCGCGGCCAGCCAGTCGTTCTCGTCGAAGCCCGCGCCGCCACAGACCCGCCCGAGCAGGTGACCATGGAGTTCGGCGGGCGAGACCGGCAGGGCGGCCTCGGCGAGCAGGGTGGCGAAGGCGGCGTAGGCGGATGCTGAGCTGGACATGGCGTCGAGGTGAGGCGCTGGCTAGAATGAAGCCTTATCCTACGCGCTGACCCCGCCGGCGGCCAATCTCGTTGCACCCTTCTGGAGCTGTAGCCCTCATGCGCGAGTCTCGCGACACGCCCCTCGACGCCGATCTGGACGCTCTCGGTGACCGTGTGGAGCGCCTGCTCCTGCGCCTCGAAGAGCTCCAGCGGCAGAATCAGCAATTGCGCCACAGCGAGCGCAGCTGGCGCCAGGAGCGCGCCGAGCTGATCGAGAAGAACGAATTGGCCAGATCGAAGGTCGAAGCGATGATTTTACGCCTGAAAGCCTTGGAGCAGGACTCATGAGCATCGAGACCGTGACCGTCCAGATACTGGAAAAGGAATATCGCATCAGTTGTCCCGCCGACGAGCGTGCCAACCTGGAGAGCACCGCGCGCTACCTGGACGGCAAGATGCGCGAGATCCGCGCCAGCGGCAAGGTCATCGGCGCCGACCGCGTGGCCGTGATGGCCGCCCTCAACATCACCCACGAATTGCTGCACCGCCAGGATGACGTCAGCCTGGAGGTGAGCAGCACCCGCGAGCGGGTCAGGGACCTGCTGGATCGCGTCGATCGCGCCCTGATCACCGAACACGACACCACCGCCTGACCGTCCAGCCGGCCGCCCGGCGCGGTGGCCGGGGATAGCCGGGGGTTTGCATCCCGGCTCAGGGGCGTATACTGGAACCACTCTCTGGTGTGTGCGCCAGTCGGTCATGTCCCCGAGCCGATAAGCAACACCCCGGGGGTTGCTCGTAAGACTGGTGTGCATGTCCGCTACGGCGGAAAGCCTAAAGGTCTACGACTTCTCCCACCTTGAACCAAGGGTTCAAGGGCTACACCGGCAGCGGCATTCCGGAGAGCTCATTTCTTCCATGACCACCCCCTCCTCCCCCGATCTCAGTCGGCCCGCGCTGCGCAAGCTGCTGCGCCAGCGACGGCGCGCCCTCACCCCCGTTCAGCAACGCCAGGCCGCCCGCCAGCTCTATCGGCGACTCGCCCAGCACCCGCTGTTTCGGCGTGCCCGGCATATCGCCTTCTATCTGCCCAGCGATGGCGAGATCGATCCACGCCCGCTGCTCGAAGCCGCCCAGCGGCGGGGCAAGGCCACCTACCTGCCGGTACTCTCGCGCTGGCCGCGCACGGCGATGATCTTTCAACGGGTCGGCCGCGGCGAGCCCTGGGTCAGCAATAGATTCGGCATCGCCGAGCCGCGCCCGGACCGGCGCCTGGGGCGGGCGACCTGGGCCCTGGATCTCATCCTGATGCCGCTCGTAGGCTTCGACCCGCGGGGCGGACGCCTGGGCATGGGCAAGGGCTTCTATGATCGCAACCTGGCCTATCTGGCCCGCCGGCGGCAGTGGCACAGCCCGCGGCTGATCGGCTGCGCCCACGAGTGTCAGAAGGTGGAGCGCCTGGCGCTGGCGGCCTGGGACGTGCCCATGGCGGCCGTGGTAAGCGATGGCGGCTGGTACGGCCAGCGCGCGGGACGGGGCTCGCGCACCGGCGGTGTTTCGCTGGTGTAGCGGGCGTATTGCTGCTGGCTCTGGCGCTGTTCCCAGAAGCTCTGGGTATACCCGGTGGTGACGACACCCAGGGTGAAGATCAGGACCAGCACCCACAACAGATCAGGTTTGCGTTTCATCGAACTGGGCCACCCCCTTGCTGGCACCTTTGGGCAGGACAGGACGTCGCCCTGTTATGCTCAGCGCGTACGGTCAGACTTCATCCGGAATGCGCGGCATTCTGCGACAAGCGGTCGCCCCTTGCAATCGACCAGACCCTTTCCTGGAAGCTCCCGGGCTTCCATTCGTCAGGAGACGAAACGTGGCCTGCTGGCTGTTGAAATCCGAGCCGGATGAGTTCTCGCTGCACGACCTGCAACGCCTGGGACAGGCGCGCTGGGACGGCGTGCGCAACTACCAGGCGCGCAACTTCCTGCGCGCCATGGCACCCGACGAGCTGTTCCTTTTCCATCATTCGAGTTGCGCCGAACCGGGCATCGCCGGCATTGGCCGGATCGTCGGCGCGGCCTTCGCCGACCCGACCGCGCTGGACCCCGAGAGTCCCTACCATGCGCCCAAGGCCAGCGCCGACAGCAATCCCTGGACCGCGCGCCAGGTCGCCTTCGTCGAGGCCTTTCCCCGGGTGCTGACCTTGCCGCGCCTGCGCGAGCTGCAGGCACTCGCCGACTTCGCCCTGCTGCGCAAGGGCAACCGGCTCTCGGTGATGCCGGTCGGCCCGGCGGAATGGGCGGCGATCGTCAGCGCCGCCCGCGGCTGACCGCCCGCGTCAGGGCTGGATGATCAGGTTGTTGAACAGCAGGTCTTCCACCAGGGGCTTGCCCTCCTCCTGGTTGACCACGCTCTGCACCTGCTTGAGCGCTTCCTGGCGCAGCTTCTCGCGGGCCTCGACGCCCGCCAGGGTCTCGTCGGTCTGCTGGGCGAACAGCATCACCAGCTGGTTGCGGATCAGCGGCTCGTGGAACTCGACCCTTTCCTTGGCCTCCTTGCCGGTCATCATCAGGGCGATGTCGGCCTTGTAGTACTTGAGCTTGGGGCCACTGCCGTAGTTGCCGACCAACGCGGGGGTCAGGTTGTAGAACTCGGTCTTGGGGGCCTCCCCTTCCTTCTTCTCGTCCTTTTTCTCCTCGGCCCAGGCATGCAGCGCCAGGCAGAAGGACAACAAAATGGCAGCGACAGCTTTCACGGCGATTCCTCGAGGGTGGATGGCTGCAGCATAGCCAGCGGGGCTCAAGGGGTCACCTCGAACCTGAGGGTTCCGATCACCTGGCCGACGTCCGTCACCACCTGCACCTGCCAACGGCCGGTCACGTCGCCGGGGAAGTTCTGCTTGTGGGTCCAGGCGCGATAGCCCGCCTCGCGACCGCCGCTGATGTCCAGGGGGATACGATCGACTTCCTGACCGGCATGGCGCCAGACGTGGTAGATGCGCTCGTTGAGGCCGCGCGGCGCGTTGATGGCGGTAAAGGCATAGAGTCCCTGGGCGCGCAGCTGGGCGATGCTCAGGCTCTTGACCGCATCGCCCGGCTGGCGCTTGAGGCTGTCGAAGTTGGTGCTCATGCCCATGTCGGTCAGCCACAGGGTGGCCGGCGGCACCCAGGCGCGGCCCAGCCAGCCGAAGGCGCCGATGGCCAGGCACAGGCCCAGCAGGCCCAGCCAGCGCCAGCCCAGGCGCACCCGGAAGGCCACCGCCAGGCTGGGAAAGGACAGCAGCACGGCGACGCCCAGGGCCAGTTGGTAGCTCTGGGTGGTGGTCAGGTGCAGGAT
>CAUQPA010000112.1:0-9910 GCA_963519325.1 uncultured Pseudomonas sp.
CCGCTCGGCGTGACGACATCGGCGACCTCCAGACCCGCCGGCCGGTGCCGGGTCCCGGCCTGCCCCACCTCGACCCCGTCCTCTTTCTCAATCATCACGGTCCCCAGGTCTATCCGCCGCACAACGCCGGCCTGCCCTTCGGTCCCCACCCTCACCGGGGCTTCGAAACCGTGACCTTCATCCTCGCCGGCGCCCTCGCCCACCGTGACAGCGGCGGCCACGAGAGCGTCATCGAGGCCGGTGGCATCCAGTGGATGACCGCTGGCAGCGGGCTGGTCCATGCCGAGCTGTCGCCGGCCGCCTTCAAGCGCGAGGGTGGTGATCTGGAGATCCTGCAGCTGTGGGTCAACCTTCCCGCCCGTCTCAAGTTCACGCCGCCGGCCTACCATGGCGTGACCGCCGAGGCCATGCCACTGATCGAAGCCGACCAAGGACGAGTGCGCATCCGCCTGGCCTCGGGTACCCACGATGGCGTCCAGGGCGCCGTGCAGACGCCGACGCCCATCACCCTGATGACCGTCGAACTTGCGCCCGGCGCCACCGCGATCCTGCCCGCGCCGCCTGGCTCGACGATCTTCTGCTACGGCGTGCGCGGCACCCTGCAGCTCGCCGGACGCGACGAAGCCCCCTGGCAGCTCTTCGAATTCGCCGACGATGGCGACCAGATCGATATCGCCAGTCGCGATGGCGCCGTACTGCTCTACGGCCACGCCGCCCCCTTCGCCGAGCCCATCGTGGCCCAAGGGCCCTTCGTCATGAACAGCGCCGAGGAAATCCGCCAGGCGATCCGCGACTACCAGGCCGGTCTGTTCGGCGACGTGCCGGACTGACGCCCGCCCTAGCGGGCGGCGAACAACCCTCGCACCTGCCGCTCCGCGCCTTGCAGGATCTCGAAGGCGGCGTAGCGGCGACGGTGTTCCTCGGCGAGCGCGCCCTGCACCGGGCTGAACACCCGGTCGAGGCGTGCCATGCGGCCCATGGCATCCAGCAGCGAAGTGCTATCGGCAGCCGCGACCGCCCCCAGCATCGCCGCGCCCCGCAGTACCGGCTCATCCGTATCGCTGACGGCTACAGGCACGCCCGTGGCATCGGCCAGCAGTTGCCGGACGAAATCGCTCTGGGCGGCGCCACCGCTGGCGACGATCAATTCAATAGCTATGCCGTTCCGCGCCAAGGCCTCGAGCAACTGGCGCAGGCCATAGGCGATGCCGCAGAGGCCGGCGACGTAAACGGCCGGCAATCCGTCCACCTCACGGCCGAGGGTCAGACCGGCGACTACCGCGCGGGCATCGGGATCGGCGAAGGGGGAGCGATTGCCGAGGAATTCGGGGACCACGTGCAGGCCTTCGGCCAGGGTTACCGCGGCACTGCCCCGGTCCGCCACCTGGGTTTCGAGCCAGGGGAGCAGCGCCTGCCCCTGACGCTCGGCCACCTCACGCGCCGCCGCCACGGCGGGATGCAGGGAAACCAGATGGTCGATGGCTGACCCCGCTGCCGACTGGCCACCCTCGGTGAGCCAGAGCCCGGGCAGCATGGCCGAGTAATAGGGCCCCCAGACGCCATCTACGTAGGCAGGCTGCTCGTTGGAGGCCATGGAGCAAGCCGAGGTACCGAAGATGTAAGCGAGGCGCTGGGTCACAGCCGTCCGCCTCTGATTATCCGCGCCGCCGAGGGAGCCGACGCCCCCCGCATGGGCGTCGATCAGCGCCGCCCCCACCGGTGTGCCAGGCAGCAAGCCCAGGTCGGCCGCAGCAGCGGCGCCGAGGCCCTGGCCCAGCGGCGTACCCGGCTCGACGATGCGCGTGCCGATCCGGGCGAAACCCTCGGCGACCAACTCGCCCAGGCCTATGGTCTCGAAATAGGAAGCGTCCCAGCGTTGTTCGTGGGCAAGATAGGTCCACTTGCAGGTGACCGTGCAGGCCGAGCGGGCCAGATCTCCGGTTGCGCGCCAGGTCAGGTAGTCGGCGAGATCGAAGAAGTGTCCGGCGCGGGCGAAGGCTGCGGGCAGATGTCGCTTGAGCCAAAGCAGCTTGGGCGTTTCCATCTCCGGAGAGATGCGCCCCCCCACGTAGCGCAGCACCGGATGGCCACTGGCGGTGATCTCGTTGGCTTCCTCGGTGGCGCGGTGGTCCATCCAGACCATAACGTTGCGTTGGTCGTCGCCGGAGTCGCCGACCCCGACCGGACGGCCGTCGGCCGCTACTACCACCAGCGAGCAGGTAGCGTCGAAGCCAAGGCCAGCGATGGTCTCCGGTGCCACTGCCGCCTCAGCCAGGGCGCCGCGCACGCTGCTGGCGATGGCCTGCCAGATCTGCTCGCCGGATTGCTCGACCCGCTGGCCTGGCGCGTGCCAGGTTTCCACCGACGTCTTGGCCACGCCCAGCAAGCGTCCACTGGCGTCGAAGACTCCCGCGCGGGCGCTGCCGGTTCCCACGTCGACCCCTATGAAATGCTGGCCCATGGCGTTACAGGTCCACGCTGGTGGGCATGATGATCAGATCGCGGATCACCACGTTGCGCGGTCGGGTCAGCATGAACACCACTGCTTCGGCGACCTCGCTGGCTTCCATAAGCGCTCCGGATGCCATGGCTTCGTCGAGCTTGGATTGCGGCCAGTCGCTGATCAGCGCCGTGACCACCGGCCCGGGTGCCACCGCACCCACGCGGATATCATGCTTGATCAACTGCCGGCGTAGGCTGTGGGTGAAGGCCTGGATGGCATGCTTGGAGGCGGTGTAGATCGGCTCCCAGACCACCGGGATCAGCCCGGCGATGGAACTGGTCATAAGAATGTCGCCACTGCCGCGCTCGACCATGTGCGGCAGCACTGCATGCACCGAGCGGAAGGCAGCGTTGATGTTGAGATTGAGCATGCGATCCCACTGATCCGGATCGCCCTCTACCACCTCGCCGCCAATGTAGGCCCCGGCGTTGGCGTGGAAGATGTCCAGGCGGCCGGAGCGCTCGAGGATCTGCGGCAGCATGGTCTTGACGCTGGCCGGATCGAGCAGGTCGATCACCACTGGAAAGGCCTCCGGGCCCAGCTCGGCGCAGACCCTTTCCAGGTTCTCGCGAGAGCGGTCGACCAGGGCCACCTGAGCGCCGGCGGCAAGCATTTCCTTGGCGCAGGCCAGGCCGATGCCGGAGGCCCCCCCGGTGATGGCGGCGACTTTCTGGGACAGTTTCTTGTTCATGTGTTCACCCCTGAATTCGGAAAAGGAACGGCAGGCCTCAGGCCCGTCCGTGGGAAGCCCGCGAACGACGCGCCAGGGCGTCGATGATCACCGCCAGGGCCAGCACGGCGCCGGTGATCATGTAGCGCAGCGCGGATGACAGGTCGAGCATGGTCAGGCCGCTGGCGATGGACTGGATGACGATCACCCCGAGCAGTGCGGAATAGGCACTGCCACGCCCGCCGAACAGGCTGGTGCCGCCGATCACCGCCGCAGCGATGGCATTGAGGTTGACGTCACCGGTCCCCGCCTGCTGGCTGGCCGAGGCCAGGCGCGCTGCGGCGAGGATGCCGCCCAGGGCGGCGAAGCTGGCGCACAGTACGAAGGCCGAGGTGTAGAGACGCCGTACGTTGATGCCGGCGCGACGGGCCGCTTCGCGGTTGCCGCCCACCGCGGCCAGGCTGCGCCCCCAGCGGGTACGGGTGAAGGCGTAATGCATCGCCGCCACCAGGGCCATGAAGAAGACGAAGATCCACGGCACCCCGCGGTCCTGGTTGAGGTAGTAGGCGACGAAGCCCAACAGCGCCGTGAGCGCCAGGGATTGCAGGGCCACCCCGGCCAGCGAAGGCGTCGACAGCTGGGCCTGGCGCCGCCGCTGATGGGCGCGGTAACCCAGTAGCAAACGCACCAGTCCACTGACGGCGGCGAGCAGATAGGCCAACAGCGGCGGTAGGGTATCGAGCTGGCCGAAGCTCACCAGGAAGGAGTCGTATGGCAGGTTGATGGACCCGGCGTTGCCCAGTAGATAGAGCTGTAATCCCAGTACCGCCAGCAGGCCAGCCAGAGAGGCGACGAAGCTGGGCATGCCCAGGCGGGTGAACAGCAGCGAATAGAGGCTGCCGATCAGCGCACCGGCCGCCAAGGCGGCCAGGATCGCCGCGCCCACCGGCCAACCCTGGTTGACCCAGAGGATACCGACCAAGGCCGAGGCGAAGCCGCTGATGGAGCCGACCGAGAGATCGATCTCCCCCACCATCAAGACGCAGACCACGCCGAGGGAAATGATGCCGACAGTGGCAGCGTCGAACAGCAGGTTGGCCAGGTTGGCGCTGGACAGGAACACTGGGTTGAGAATGCCGAACACCGTCCAGATCACTACCAGGCCGATTACCACCGGTAGCGGGCCCAAATCACCGGAACGGATGCGCTCGGCCGTGGCCTTGAGACTGGCGGCTAGACCCACGGTCTGGCTGACGCGGCTGTCGCTGCGGTCGAGCAAGGCGGCCGATTCGCGGGGCTGGCTCATAGCGACTGCTCCTGAGTGGTTTCGAGGGACGCGGCTTGGCGTCGACGAGCGCGCCGCGAGACCGAATTGTCATCGGCGCCGGTAATGGCGCCGATCAGCTCCTGGGCGCTCACGTCCGGGGCGAAGATGCCGTTGTTGCGGCCCAGGCGTAGGACGGCGATCCGGTCGGCTACCGCCCGGACGTCTTCCATGTTGTGACTGATCACCACTACGGCCAGGCCGCGGTCGCGCACTCGCTCGATGAGGTTGAGCACCTCGGCGGTTTGGGCCACGCCTAGGGCGGCGGTGGGTTCGTCGAGCAGGATGACCTTGGGTTCGAGCAGCAGCGACCGGGCGATGGCCACGGTCTGACGCTGACCGCCGGAGAGCGCGGCGATGGGCAGCCGTACGCTGGGGATGCGCGCCGACAACTCGCTGAGCAGCGTCCAGGTGCGCACCTCCATGGTGGTCTCGTCCAGCGCCCAGGGCTGCAATTCCCGGCCAAGGAACATGTTGGCGACCACGTCGAGGTTCTCGCATAGCGCCAGATCCTGGAACACCGTGGCTATACCCAGCGCCTGGGCCGCGGCGGGGCTGGCGAGGCTCACCTCCTGGCCCGCCACCTTGAGCGAGCCGGACGTCGGCTGGTGCACGCCGGAGATGATCTTGACCAGAGTGGACTTACCGGCGCCGTTGTCGCCCACCAGGGCCACCACCTCGCCAGGATAGAGATCCAGGTCGATATCGGCGAGCACCGAGATCGCACCGAAACTCTTGCAGATGCCACGCAAGCTCAGCACGGGCTCGCGCGGGGCCGTCGGGCCGGACTGTTCAGCCATGTTCGACTCTCTATTGTTGTTGTGGGCGCCTGGGGCGCCGGTCGTCAGAAGGTCCAGCCGAGCGAGCGACCCGGGCAGGCGCGGCGTATCGCCCGCCCTGCCCCGGCCGCCCGCCGCGGCTCAGGGCTGAATACCGAGCTGCTTGCAACCCTCGGCATAACGATCGGTGCACAGCTGAGCCGCGGTCTGGATCGGCTGGCCGGCCACCTTTTGATCGATAATCTCCGCCTTGAGATTCTTGGCGGTGACCAGGTTCGGCACGAACAACCGCGAGGGCGCGTCGTACAGGGTGGTCTCGGGCTTGGGCGTCTTGCCCGCGAGAAACTCGCCGGCCACGTCCGCCGCCGCGCTGGCGACGATCTCGCTGGGCTTGGAGATGGTGTTGTACTGGTCACCGGCGATGATCAGTTGCAGGCCCGCTACCGTGGCATCGTTGCCGGTGATCGGCGGTACCGGATTGACGCCAGCCGCCTTGAACGCCGCCACCGCACCGCCGGCGGTGCCATCGTTGGCCGCCACCACGCCGAGGATGCGCTTGCCGAAGCGGGTGATCTGGCCACTGGTCCATTGCTGAGCCTTGGACGGCGCCCACTCGGGAGTGTCGTACTCCGCCAGGATCGAATAGCCACTGTTGGCGAGGCCCGCCAGCATGCCTTTCTTGATCAGCCCGGCCGCCGCATCGGTAGGCGAACCGCCGATTACCAGCAAGCCACCGCCCTTGGGATCGACCTTTTCCGCCTGCAGATGCTCGACCAGGGAGGTGGCGATGGCCTTGCCGATGGCCTCGTTGTCGAAGGAGACGTAGTAATCGACCGGCACCGAGGTGACCGGACGATCATAGGCGATAACCTTGACGCCCTTGGCATGGGCCATGCGTACCAGCGACCCGGCAGCCTTGGAGTCCACCGGGTCCAAGACGATCACCTTGGCGCCCTGGGCCAAGGCGGCGTTGAATTGCTGCTGTTGCCGCGAGGCATCGCCATTGGCGTTCTGATAGATCACCCGGCACTCCGCGCAGACCGTCTTCATCTGCCGCTGGAAGCCTGGCAGGTCGTGCTCTTCGTAGCGGGTGGAACTCTGGTCTGGCATCAGGAAGGCCACAGGTGCCGGGGTGAGCGTCGCAGCCTGAAGACCGGAGACGGCCAAACCCGTACCGACGGTCGCGGCCAGGAGAGTTCGGGTGAATCGGGATAACGTGGAGATTCGCGCCATTTTCTTGTTGTCCTTGGATAGGGCTTCGAACCGGACACTTCACTGACCGCGGTTCCGCCGGTGGGCGGAGCTGCTGCGATGGGGACTACCTGGATCGCTATAATCCCCACCGACAGCGCGCATCCAACCGGCGCAGAGCACGAGACCCGACGACTGATGGATACGGCCAGCGGCACAGCCTTGCAGACCGGATTGCAATCCCCTCGAAGGTGCTACACACGCTGCACAATCGATGGTGCAAATAGAATTACTCCGCGAAATCCACTACTGTCAAGTGGCTCGACGACCAATGGAAAGCTCTACCATGCCGCCTAGTGGCAAGAAAAAAGCGACTATCTACGATCTCTCCCAGCTGTCAGGCAGCTCCGCGTCCACGGTCAGCGCCGTGCTGAATGGCTCCTGGCGCAAGCGGCGAATCAAGGAAGCCACCGCCCAGCTCATCCAATCCCTTGCCGAGGAACATGGCTACAGCGCCAATCTGCAAGCGCGCGGACTTCGCCAGTCGCGGTCCGGGTTGGTGGGACTGATGCTGCCGCTGTACGACAATCGCTTTTTCTCGGCCCTGGCTCAGGGTTTCGAGGCGCGCGTGCGGGCCCGTGGGCTCTGCCCGCTGGTGGTCAGTGGCTGCCGCGATCCCGAGCTGGAGCGCAGTACCGTGGAGTCGCTGCTGGCCTACTCGATCGACGAGTTGTTCATCGCTGGCGCCACCGATCCTGACAGCATCCACAGCGCCTGTGCACACGCCGGGGTACGACATCTCAATCTCGACCTGCCAGGCAGCCTGGCGACCTCGGTGACCAGCGACAACTACGCCGGCGCCTTCGAGCTGACCCAGGCGATCCTTGGCGAACTGGCCAGCCATCCAGATCTCGTCGCGGCGGATCTCTGCCTGTTCGGCGGCTATTCCGACTATGCCAGCCGCGAGCGCATCCGTGGCTTCATCGCCGCCAAACGCGCGCATTTCGGCAGTTCGGCCAGTGAAGACGTCTTCAGCGCCGCCGGCTATTCACCGACGCTTACGCGCCAGGCCCTGGCGAGCTACATCCAGCGTGAAGGGCGGCTACCCCGCGGCGTCTTCATCAACTCAACCATCAATCTGGAGGGTCTGCTGGGCGTGCTGCCACAGCAGTCGGCAGAGGTGCTCAACGACCTGGTGGTGGGCTGCTTCGACTACGACCCCTTCGCATCCTTCCTGCCCTTCCCCGTCTACATGATGAAGCAAGACGTCGACCGCGTACTGGATCTTGCCTTCACCCTGATGGACCAGCCCGAAGCCGCGGTGCGCCTGCATAAGGTGCCGCCCTTGCTGGTACCGCCGCGCACGGCGCTGCCCAGCCCGCTGGATCATCCCACGAGCGGCAGAGAGCGGGTGCAATTGCCTGATATACCGGACGAGCATTGACGCGGCGCCGCTGCGTAGCTCCGTACGCCCCGTTAGAATTTGGGCTTTCCGGCAAGGGGGACTAACGATGGACGAGACATTGCAGATCGAAGACCTGGTGACCGGCGACGGCAAGGCCGTGGTCAAGGGCGCGCTGATCACCACCCATTACGAGGGCTGGCTGGAGGATGGGACGCTGTTCGATTCGTCGCGGGCTAAGGGCCGGCCGTTCCAGTGCGTCATCGGCACCGGGCGGGTGATCAAGGGGTGGGACCAGGGCCTGATGGGCATGCGGGTGGGCGGCAAACGTCGCCTGGCGGTGCCGGCGGCGCTGGCTTATGGCGAACGCCAGGTCGGCGCGCACATCAAGCCGCATTCCAACCTGAGGTTCGAGATCGAATTGCTGGAAGTCCTGACGCGGGACGATTGACCGGCCGAGGGTCGGCAGCTGTTGCTCAGCCCGGTGTCTTGGTGTTGTTGCGCACCAGTTCGAGCTGGGCTTCGAGGACGCTCAGCCGAGCGAATTTGCGGCTGTAGATGACGAATTGTTCCTGAACGTGCTGCCGGCTTTGCGCGAGTTCCTGCCGGTGGCTGCGGATCTGCTCTTCGAGGCTCTGCAACCGTTGCTGGGTGGTTTGCGTCATGGCACCTACTCCCTGTGCTTGAGGTTTCAATCGGACTCTACCCGTGTGCCAATAAGTCGAGCTATAGCCGTTCGTCGTCCACGCGATGGCTGTTCCAGAGCCGTTTCGGTGACCCGATCGCCCTGGCGCAGCCATGGAAAGTCTGACTCTCGCCTGGCAGGTAGATGAACGGGGCGGCGGATCGCCAACGCCCTCCGCCGCCCTGCCCAACCCGCTGCCGCGTGCTCAGCGCGGCCCTATCGCCGTGCAGCTGTTGCTGGCGTCGACGTACTTCTTCAGCGTCGGCCACTGCGGGCGTTCCACGCCGTTCACCGGCTCCACCGCCAGGGCCGAGGAGCCCCAGCCAGGGCCGGCCGCCCAGTAGGTCAGCGGCATGCAGTTCTGCTGCAGATAGGCCAGCAGGTTGTCGGTCGCGGTCAGCCAGCGACTGTCGCCCGCCGGCACGCCGAACTCGGCGATCATGCCCCGCTTGCCATTGCGCTTGAGCCACTCGACGAAGGGCTTGACGCGATTGACCCCCACCTGCGGATCGAAGCTGGCCATGTTCTGCGCGGCGTAACTGCCACTGCCGTCCTGATCCAGGTAGACGTTGGCCGCATAGATGATGTTGTTGGCCGGATCCTTGAGGCCCAGCAGGGCATTACTCACGCCCGGCCAGTTGGCCGCGCTGCCCCAGCTATTACCCTGGACGATCACCGGGTGGGTACGGTCCATGGTGCGCACTCCATCAATGCCCGACTGCGCCGTCACCGGCCAGCCGCTGTCCGCGCCATTGGGCTTGCCCATGATGTCGTAGCCGTAGAGCGCCGCATGGTTGCCCCACTGGTAGGCCAGGCGATACATCAGGTCCCAGTAGTTGAAGTTGGTGACGGTTCCGGTGCCGATCAGGGTGCCCTTGTAGCGACCACCGTTGTCCAGCGCCAGGATCACCTTCATGTTGTACTTTTTGGCCAGCTCCAGCACCTGGGTGACCTGCTGGGTGTAGGCCGCCTCGAGGCTGCCGAAGAAGCGGGTCTGCAGGCGTTCCCAGATCACCGGGAAGCGAATCAGCCGCACGCCCTTGGCACTCCACTGCTGGAAATGCGCTTCGCTGGGCATGACGTAGTTGACGTTGAGCACGCCGGGCAGGTTCTGGGGAGCGAAGGCGGCGCCCGAGAAATTCAACCCGACCAGGTTGAGCTTGGCGGAGTTGGCCGGGGTCGACGAAGACCCCGACGGCGTCGTGGTCGAGCCGCTCGAGGTACCACTACCGGTGCTGGGCTTGGTTTCAGTCGCCGGTACCGTCACCGCCGAACCGGCGTTGCCGCTGGTACTGCCGGTGCTGCCGGTGCTGCCGGTGCTGCCGGTGCTGCCGGTGCTGCCGGTGCTGCCGGTGC
>CAUQPA010000113.1:0-9831 GCA_963519325.1 uncultured Pseudomonas sp.
TTTTGTTTTTTAAGCCCCCGGCCGGGGGCGGGGTGGGCGGCGTAACCCCGGGCGGGCGCCGGATTGGCCGGGGCGGCCGGGCGCTGCGCGGCATGCCGGTCCGCCGCTTCCTGGGCCTCGGCGGCATCGTTGGCGCGCTGCTCCGGGGTGCGGGTATCGCTGAACACCAGCAACATGTAGCGACTGCGATTGAGCTTGGCCGTGGGGATGGCGCGCACCACCGCGAAAGGCTGGCCCGAGTCGTGGATCACCTTGGACACCGTGGCCACCGGGTAGCCCGCCGGGAAGCGCTGTCCCAGGCCGGAGCTCACCAGCAGGTCGCCTTCCTTGATGTCGGCGGTGTCGGCGACATAGCGCAATTCCAGGCGCTCGGGGTTGCCGGTGCCGGCAGCGATGGCGCGCAGGCCGTTGCGGTTGACCTGCACCGGAATGCTGTGGGTCACGTCGGTGAGCAGCAGCACCCGGGCCGAATAGGGCATCACCTCGACCACCTGCCCCATCAGGCCGCTGGCGTCGAGCACTGGCTGGCCGACGAAGACGCCGTCCTTCGCGCCCTTGTCGATGATGATGCGATGGGTATAGGGATTGGGATCGACGCCGATCAGCTCGCCGACCAGCACCTTGTCATCCACCAGGGCGGCGGAATTGAGCAATTCGCGCAGGCGGACGTTCTGTTCGGTGAGGGCGGCGAGCTTCTGCAGGCGCCGCTGCAGCAGCAACTGCTCGGCCTTGAGGCGCTCGTTTTCCGCCATCAGCTCGGTGCGGCTGGAAAACTGGTCGCTGACACCTTCCCAGGCGCGCAGGGGAAAGCCCGCCACCTCGTAGAGGGGCGAGAGGACCAGCGCCAGTTCGCTGCGCACCGGTTTCAGATAGTCGAAACGGGCGTCGGTGACCATGACACCCACCGAAATGGCGGCCAGGATCAGCAGACGAATGCCCAGCGCCGGGCTTTTGCTGAAAATCGGCTTGATGGTGAGTTCCTCGCAGAACGCGCCCGACGACCCGACCGCCAGCGGCAACCGGATCGGGGCCTGTAGCCTGGAACTGCCTTATTCGGTGGACAGCAGGTCCATGGCGTGGCGATCCATCATGTCCAGCGCCTTGCCGCCGCCACGAGCCACGCAGGTCAGCGGGTCCTCGGCGACGATCACCGGCAGACCGGTTTCCAGCGACAGCAGCTTGTCCAGGTCACGCAGCAGGGCGCCACCACCGGTCAGCACCAGGCCGCGCTCGGCGATGTCGGAGGCCAGCTCCGGCGGCGACTGTTCCAGGCAGCTCTTGACCGCCTGGACGATGGTCGCCAGGGATTCCTGCATGGCTTCGAGCACCTCGTTGGAATTGAGGGTGAAGCTGCGCGGTACGCCTTCGGCCAGGTTGCGGCCGCGCACGTCGATCTCGCGGACCTCGCCACCCGGGTAGGCGGTGCCGATTTCCTGCTTGATGCGCTCGGCGGTGGATTCGCCGATCAGGCTGCCGTAGTTGCGACGCACGTAGGTGACGATGGCTTCGTCGAAGCGATCACCGCCGACCCGGACGGATTCGGCATAGACCACGCCGTTCAGCGAGATCAGCGCGATCTCGGTGGTACCGCCACCGATGTCGACGACCATGGAGCCATGGGCCTCCTCGACCGGCAAGCCGGCGCCGATGGCCGCGGCCATCGGCTCCTCGATCAGGAACACCTCGCGGGCCCCGGCGCCCAGCGCGGATTCGCGGATGGCGCGGCGCTCGACCTGGGTCGACTTGCAGGGCACGCAGATCAGCACCCGCGGGCTGGGCTGCAGGAAGCTGTTCTCGTGCACCTTGTTGATGAAGTATTGCAGCATCTTTTCGCAGACGCTGAAGTCGGCGATGACGCCGTCCTTCATCGGGCGAATGGCGGAGATGTTGCCCGGCGTCCGACCGAGCATGCGCTTGGCGTCGGTACCGACGGCGACGACGCTCTTCTGGTTGCCATGGGTACGGATGGCGACGACCGACGGCTCGTTGAGCACGATGCCACGCTCGCGGACATAAATGAGGGTGTTGGCGGTTCCCAGGTCGATCGACAGATCGCTGGAGAACATGCCACGCAATTTCTTGAACATGAGGTGACCCTAGGCGGTGACAAGCAGGCACGCGACAGGACAAACGTGCGGGTAAAAAAGTGCGGCAGACTCTAACAATCGCAGGGATTTAGGGCAAGGCGCCGATATGCTAGATTGAGAGCTTTTCCGGGCCGTTAAGCCCCCGTTCAACGCGGCGCCCGACTCGCCCAGCCCGTCTCCTGCATACGCGGCCGCCAACCGGGTCACGCCGCCTTCCTGCTGGAGAAGCCGATGGCGCTCGAACGCACCGACGTCGAAAAGATCGCTCACCTGGCCCGCCTGGGTCTCGACGAAGCGGATCTCGCCGCTACCACCGCCACCCTCAACGACATCCTCGGCCTCGTCGACCGCATGCAGGCCGTCGATACCACGGACATCGCCCCCCTCGCCCACCCGCTGGAGGCCACCCAGCGCCTGCGGCCCGACCAGGCCACCGAAGGCGACCGGCGCGCGGCCTACCAGGCCATCGCCCCGGCCGTGGAAGCCGGACTGTACCTGGTCCCCAAGGTGATCGAGTGAGACACGACATGCATCAGCTGACCCTGACCGAGATCGCCGCCGCCCTGGCCGCGAAGGAATTTTCCGCCGAGGAACTGACCCTCGGCCTGTTGCAGCGGATCGAGCAGCTCGACCCGCAGCTCAACACCTTCATCACCGTGACCGCCGAACAGGCCGTGGCCCAGGCGCGGGCAGCCGATGTCCGCCGCGCCGCCGGCGAGAACGGCGCCCTGCTCGGCGCCCCGCTCGCCCACAAGGATCTGTTCTGCACCCAGGGCGTGCTCACCAGCTGTGGCTCGAAGATCCTCACCGGCTTCAAGGCGCCCTATGACGCCACCGTGGTGGAGAAGCTGGCCGCGGCCGGCGCCGTGACCCTCGGCAAGCTGAACATGGACGAATTTGCCATGGGCTCGGCCAACGAATCCAGCCACTATGGCCCGGTGAAGAATCCCTGGGACCTCACCCGGGTGCCGGGCGGCTCCTCCGGTGGCTCCGCCGCGGCGGTAGCGGCGCGCCTCTTGCCCGCCGCCACCGGCACTGATACCGGCGGCTCGATCCGCCAGCCGGCGGCCCTGACCAACCTCACCGGCATCAAGCCCACCTACGGCCGCGTCTCGCGCTGGGGCATGATCGCCTACGCCTCCAGCCTCGACCAGGGCGGTCCGCTGGCGCGCACCGCCGAGGATTGCGCCCTGCTGCTGCAGGCCATGGCCGGCTTCGATCCCAAGGACTCCACCAGCGTCGACCAGCCGGTGGACGACTACCGCGCCGCCCTGCAACAGCCGCTGACCGGCCTGCGCATCGGCCTGCCGCGGGAATACTTCGGCGCCGGCCTCGATGCCCGCATCGGGGAGAAGGTGCTGGCCGTGGTGGAGGAGCTGAAGAAGCTCGGCGCCACGGTCAAGGACATCTCGCTGCCGAACCTGGAACACGCCATCCCGGCCTACTACGTCATCGCCCCCGCCGAGGCCAGCTCCAACCTGTCGCGCTTCGACGGCGTGCGCTTCGGCTATCGCTGCGAGAATCCGGTCAACCTGGAAGATCTCTACAAGAGATCCCGTGGCGAAGGCTTCGGCGCGGAAGTGAAGCGGCGCATCATGGTCGGCACCTACGCCCTGTCGGCCGGCTACTACGACGCCTACTACCTCAAGGCGCAGCGCATCCGCCGGCTGATCAAGAACGACTTCGTCGCGGCCTTTGCCGAGGTCGACGTCATCCTCGGCCCGACCACGCCGAACCTGGCGTGGAAAATCGGCGAGAAAGGCGATGACCCGGTCTCCGCCTATCTCGAGGACCTCTACACCATCGCCGCCAACCTCGCCGGCATCCCCGGCCTGTCGATGCCGGCCGGCTTCGTCGACGGCCTGCCGGTGGGCGTGCAACTGCTCGGCAACTATTTCCAGGAAGGCCGTCTGCTCAACGTCGCCCACCAGTACCAGCAAGTCAGCGACTGGCATCGCCAGGCGCCGAGCGGCTTCTGAGGAAGGATAGAGACATGCAATGGGAAACCGTGATCGGGCTTGAGATCCACGCTCAGCTCAGCACCCAATCGAAGATTTTCTCGGCCAGCGCCACCAGCTTCGGCGCCGAGCCCAATGCCCACGCCAGCCTGGTCGACCTCGGCATGCCCGGCACCCTGCCGGTGCTCAACGCCGAGGCCGTGCGCATGGCCTGCAAGTTCGGCCTGGCCATCGATGCCGAGATCGCCGAGCGCAACGTCTTCGCGCGCAAGAACTACTTCTACCCGGACCTGCCCAAGGGCTACCAGACCAGCCAGATGGACCACCCCATCGTCGGCAAGGGCCATCTGGACATCACTCTGGAAGACGGCACGGTCAAGCGCATCGGCATCACCCGTGCGCACCTGGAAGAGGATGCCGGCAAGAGCCTGCACGAAGACTTCCACGGCATGAGCGGCATCGACCTGAACCGCGCCGGCACCCCGCTGCTGGAGATCGTCTCCGAGCCGGACATCCGCAGCGCCAAGGAAGCCGTGGCCTATGTGAAGGCGATCCACGCGCTGGTGCGGTACCTGGGCATCTGCGACGGCAACATGGCCGAGGGCTCGCTGCGCTGCGACTGCAACGTCTCGGTGCGGCCCAAGGGCCAGGCTACCTTCGGCACCCGCGCCGAGATCAAGAACGTCAACTCCTTCCGCTTCATCGAGAAGGCCATCAACCACGAGGTCCAGCGCCAGATCGAACTCATCGAGGACGGCGGCACCGTGGTGCAGGAGACCCGCCTGTACGATCCGAACAAGGACGAGACCCGCTCCATGCGCAGTAAGGAGGAAGCCAACGACTACCGTTACTTCCCCTGCCCCGACCTCTTGCCGGTGGTGATCGAGCCGGCCTTCCTCGCCGAGGTGCGCAGCCAGCTGCCCGAGCTGCCGACCGAGAAGCGCGACCGCTTCCAGCGCGAATACGGCCTGTCGGTCTATGACGCAAGCGTGCTGTCCACCAGCCGCGAATTGGCCGACTACTTCGAGGAAGTCCAGCGCGTGAGCGGCGATGCCAAGTTGGCCGCCAACTGGGTGATGGGCGACCTGTCCAGCCTGCTTAACAAGCAGGACCTGGAGATCGGCCAGTCGCCGGTGAGCGCGGCCCAGCTGGGCGGCCTGATCCTGCGCATCAAGGACGACACCATCTCCGGCAAGATCGCCAAGATGGTGTTCGAGGCCCTGGCTGCCGGCGAAGGTGAGAGCGCCGATGCCATCATCGAAGCCAAGGGGCTCAAGCAGGTCACCGACAGCGGCGCCATCGAGGCCATGCTGGACGAGGTCCTGGCCGCCAACGCCGCCCAGGTCGAGCAATACCGCGCCAGCGACGAAGCCAAGCGCGGCAAGATGTTCGGCTTCTTCGTCGGCCAGGCGATGAAGGCCTCCAAGGGCAAGGCCAACCCCGGCCAGGTCAACCAACTGCTCAAGCAGAAACTGGAAGGCTGACGGCGCTCGCACGGCTCTGTACGAAAAGCCGCCGAGCGAAGGTCAGGCGAGGCGAAAAGCGCTGAGGAAGCGGACCGGGCTCGCGAGCGAGTTTACGAGCGGTAAATGAGCATTCCGACCGGGCTGGCGATCCAGGCGCTTTTCAACGAAGCATCACCGAGCGCAGGCACTTTCCGTGCAGAACCTAGGGGTTACGGAGCGGGGCTGACAGCTCTGCTCCGACCCCTTAAGCTGCTGCCGGTCGTTTTGCCAGGAGGCATCGAGATGCATCGGATTCACCGCGCCGGACTGCTGTCGCTGGTCCTGCTGTTCGCCGGTTGCGCCAGTCACGAAGACTTTCCCGCCACGCTGTCCCCGGTCGCTGCCCACGACTACCAGGACACTGGCCTGGCTTCCTTCTATTCCAAGTGGCACGCCGGCCGGCGCACCGCCAGCGGCGAGAAATACGATCCCGACGCCCTCACCGCCGCCCACCGCACCCTGCCCTTCGGCACCCGGGTCCAAGTCACCAACCTGAGCAATGGCCGCAGCGTGGTGGTGCGCATCAACGATCGGGGGCCGACGGTACGGCGGCGCGTGATCGACCTGTCGCGCAGCGCGGCCGACCGTCTCGACATGGTGGCCGACGGCACCTCCAAGGTCAGCATTCGCAGCCTCGACTGACCCTCGCCGCGCAATCGGCGCCGCGCCCGCTAGCCCTGACAGGCCGGGGCATAGGCCCACAGCATTCGCGGTGGTGCGGTAGCAAGGTGCCTGGCGATAGCCGCATAGCGCGGGTCGAGCAGACTGGCCGACCAGTAGAGCACTCGGGCATTGCGCGGATCCCAGACACCCGCGTAGCCCGGCAGACCGGCGGCGGCACGCTGGGCATCGAAGGCTACCCGCGACCCGCGGAATTCCTCATGACTGCGCTGGCCCTGGGCATAGGGCAGCAGCCAGTCGAGCGCTGCGGCCAGCGTCTGGCCCTGGCGACCGGGTAGCCGCAGCCAGTCCTCACCCCGCCCCTGGGCCACGGCCGCTGCCAGCACCAGGGGTTCGAGGTCGTAGACGACTTAGTGGAAGGCATCGCGCTGGGAAAAATCCAGTACCTCGCCATCGGGCTTGAGGTTCGCCGACAGCTGCGCCAGGAAGGCCGCCCGCGCCCGGGCGAACAGCGCCGGGTCGTCCAGGGCGCTGGCCGCCAGGGTCACCAGCTTGACCCTGTGACTCTGCCAGTTGTTGCTCCAGACGCCGCGGCTGTCGTCGCGATGGGCCTCCATCCGCTCCAGGTAGCCCCGCGCCAGCCGCTCGATGAAGGCGCGGGTGGCCTGCACCGTCGCGGCCGGCAGGTCCGCCGCGGTCAGCCGGTAGGCGGCGATGAGATTGCCGAGCGGGGTTTCGTCGATGGGATCGAAGCTGGGCCGATAGACCTGCATCCAGGCATCGAGATAGCGGCCCAGCCGCGCCGGGGCCGCCGAGTCCCGGGTATCCCGCCAGGCCAGGGCGAGATCCAGCATGTAGCTGAAATCCCGTACCGCCGCAGCGGACTGATCGTGGAGTCCCTCATGGGGCAAGGTACGCTCGGTATGGATGACCGGCAGCGCCTGGGGCACCGGCGCGGGCGGGTTGGCGACCGCCTGCGTCAGGACCGTGGCCGAGGGCGGCGTCGCGGCCAGACAGGTGGCGGTGCCGGGGGTCGCGGCGAGGGCGAGATACAGCAGGGCAGCGGGCATGGCGAGCATCCTTGGCCGGCATGACGAGGGTCTGGCTCTCCGGCGCCGTGGTCGCCCGGCAGCAGCACGCGCCGTCGTCGGGCCAGCGCGGCGAGTGCCAAGTCTGCCCATGCGGGCTTAGGGCAGCATTAAGCCTGGCGCCCTTCCCTACCTCGCAGCCGCTGCCCGCTGTACCCGAGGTAGACAGCAAAAAGCCCGCTGAGCGCGGGCTTTTTGCCAGGCGGAGAAGCCAGTCGGCCGCCTCCGGCGAACGACCTTACTGCGGACCGAGCTTGTCCATCAGGGCAGCGAGCTTTTCGTACTCGTCCTGCTTGAGATCGGTCAGCGGCGTCCGCACCGGACCCGCGTCGTAGCCGGCGATGCGCGCACCCGCCTTGACGATGCTCACGGCGTAGCCGGCGCAGCGGTTGCGGATTTCCAGGTACGGCAGGAAGAAATCGTCGATCAGCTTGCCGACGGTGGCGTGGTCGTCACGGGCGATGGCTTCGTAGAACTGCACGGCGGTCTTGGGAATGAAGTTGAACACGGCCGAGGAATAGACCGGCACGCCCAGCGCCTTGTAGGCGGCGGCATAGACTTCCGCGGTGGGCAGGCCGCCCAGGTAGCTGAAGCGATCACCCAAACGGCGGCGGATGGCGACCATGAGTTCGATGTCGCCCAGGCCGTCCTTGTAGCCGATCAGGTTCGGGCAGCGCTCGGCCAGTTGCTCCAGGTGCTGGGGCTGCAGACGGCAGACGTTGCGGTTGTAGACCACCACGCCGATCTTGACCGCCTTGCAGACGGCTTCGACATGGGCGGCCACGCCGTCCTGGCTGGCTTCGGTCAGGTAGTGCGGCAGCAGCAGCAGGCCCTTGGCACCCAGGCGTTCGGCTTCCTGGGCATAGGCGATGGCCTGGCGGGTGGAGCCACCGACACCGGCAAGGATAGGTACGCTGCCCTGGCAGGTGTCCACCGCGGTCTTGATGATGCCGCTGTATTCGCTGGCTTCCAGCGAGAAGAATTCACCGGTGCCGCCAGCGGCGAACAGCGCGGTCGCGCCGTAGGGGGCCAGCCACTCCAGGCGCTTGGCATAGGTGTCGGGACGGAAGTCGCCGTTGGCATCGAAGTCGGTCAGCGGGAAGGACAGCAGACCGGAAGAGAGGACGTCTTTGAGTTCTTGTGGAGTCATCTGGGGTGCCTCGGCGTAGGTTGGACTGAGGTGCGGCAACCCGCTACCTGTTGTAAGTCATCGTACAACCTCTATCATGGAAGGGGCAAGCCCCTCCCGGAAAAATCCCCCGCGCGAGCGGCGAGGCCTGGGCTCAGGCCTCTTCTGCTTGCCGTTCCATCTCTTCGTGGGCCCGGCGCAGGCGCTCGCGGCTGTTGCTCAGGTGCAGGCGCATCGCCGAGCGGGCCGCCTCCACATTGCCGTCCTCGATGGCCTGGACGATGGCCTCGTGCTCGGCGTCCAGGCGACTCTGGTAGCGCTGCTGGTCGTCATGGGCCAGGTAGGCGGAATTGAGCCGGGTACGGGGAATCAGGACGCTACCCAGGTACCCCATGATGTCGCTGAAATAACGGTTGCCGGTGGAGGTGGCGATCAGCAGGTGCAGCTCCAGGTCGGCGCTCACTGCGTGATCGGGCTGCTCGGCGCCGCCACGCATGCTGTCCAGCAGGGTCCGCATGGCCTGCAGTTGCTCGCTCGAACGGCGCTGGGCGGCGAGACCGGCGGCCTCCACTTCCAGGCTGATGCGCAACTCGAGCATCGCCAGCACGTCCTTGAGGGTAGTGATGGTGGCCGGGTCGATCAGGAAGGACTCCGGACGCCGCTCCAGCACGAAGGTGCCGATGCCGTGCCGGGTTTCCACGTAGCCGCCGGCCTGCAGGCGGGAGATGGCCTCGCGCACCACGGTGCGACTCACCCCTTGCGCCTGCATGATGGCCGATTCCGTGGGGAGCTTGTCGCCGGGCTGGAATTGGCCATCGCCGATCTGCTGGATCAGCACCGCAACGACCTCTTCTGCCAGGCTACGGGGTCTTTTGCGGGGGCGGGACAGAGTGGGTGCAGACATGGATTTTCGTACCAAATTAAAGGGCTAGCGAAATCATAGCACCCACCCCCTGAAGAACGCCCGATCTAGACCGCCCAGTCCATATCAGGATGCGTCGCCCACGGCTCTAGGCCGCAACTCTTGACCTTCCAGCAGGAGATGGCGGTGGTGGTAGGCACGCAGACTCGGACGATGGCCGACGCTGATCAGGGTGAGGCCGGGATTCTCGGCGAGCAGCCGCTCGTAGAGGGCGCGCTCGTCCGCCTCGCTCAGCGCCGAGCTGGCTTCGTCGAGGAACAGCCAGTCGGGGGCGTAGAGCAGTGCCCGCGCCAGGGCCACGCGCTGCTGCTCACCCGGTGACAGGGTGCGTTCCCAGTGGCGGCACTCGTCCAGCTGCTCGCGCAGGTGGTCGAGCCGGCACAGGTGCAGCACCTCGGCCAGGCGCTCGTCGGGCTAGGCCACCAGCGGTTTCGTATACGACAGTGCCGCGCGCAGGGTGCCGATGTGCAGGTAGGGCTGTTGCGGCAGGAACAGCTGGCGTCCGGGGGGCACGGCGATAC
>CAUQPA010000114.1:0-9791 GCA_963519325.1 uncultured Pseudomonas sp.
AATACCGGCCTGTCACGCCGGGGGTCGCGGGTTCGAGTCCCGTCCGCTGCGCCATTCAAGGGTTGTCTGGTTCTGAACGCCAGCAACCACCGAGAAGCGGCCCTAGTGGCCGCTTTTTCGTTTGGGCGCGATTTTAAAAAAAGCGATTCAGCTACTAGGCAATTGAAGCACTAATACCATTCACTTCGTTTCCGCGTTGGTCAATGCTTTTAGGGATTTAGCGTCGGCATCGGATGCAGCGACTGCGCATCTACCCGCCATTTCTACCGCCCGCGCCGCTTGCGCGTTTGCTGTAGTCTCTTGAAAGTATTTATTGCTACCTTCTTGCATAGCCATTGAAATCTTACTCAAGCGATTAGCATTGAGTGCCGTTGCAAAGTTTTTTTCCACACCGGTCTGTCCGGCATTCGTTACGGCAGAAAGCCCCGACCATGCCGTTTTGGCTGATCCATTAGCTATTGGCGAAATTACTCCTCCAGCTAACGAGCCAACGATTCCCAATGATGTAGAAAAAGTACCTTGGCGATTGCCAAGGTTCTCATAGTAATTATGAACGCTACGGCAGAATGAAAGCGCGCGCTGATATTCTCCTATCGCTAGATTCGCTGAGCAATCTCGTCCTCCACAAACACCCTGGTCTGTCCATGGCCAGGCTTGAGTCTTAGGGAAGATACCATTGCAGCCGGAAAGAGCTCCAGCCAGTAGCGCTACCACCGTTGGTCTCAACATTGCATCGCTCCTTGATGAATGCCAAATTAGTATTGATGCTTTTATGTTGTTAAATTATTGGCGAGTGAAATCGCGTCACAGTTTTGGCTGATTAGACTGTGTGCGAATTTTTTGTTGCTTGTTTTAAGCTTATTAGTGAGTCTTTTGGTTTTTGTAAAGTCGTATTGGTTCGCAAGTTTCTGAAGTTTCGAGTTTGGGCTTGATTTTGCATTTTTGGAGTGATAGACAGCAAGTTTTGTGGCTATAGTTGGGTAAGTCAACTTCTTATGGTCTCCAACACCGCCTCCAGCGGATGGCGCAGGCGGCGGTCGTCGAGGCGTTTGACCTGGCTGCGGCAGGAGTAGCCGGTGGCCAGGGCTTCGCCCTGTTCGGCCGGGACGGCGACGGCGCGGGCCCAGGATTGGTCGTAGATCACCTTGGAGGTCGCCAGGTTGCGCGCCTCGTGGCCATAGGTGCCGGACATGCCGCAGCAGCCCGTGCTCTCCGGCTTGAGCCCCAGGCCCAGGCGTTCGAACACCTGCTGCCACTGGCCGACACTGGCCGGGGCGTTGGTCTTTTCGGTGCAGTGGCCGAGCAGGCGGTAGACCTTGTCGCCGACGACCTTCCTTTCCGTCGGCAACACCTGTAGCAGCCACTCCTGGGGCAGCAGCACCTCGGGCATCCGCGCGATGCCGGGGACCTTGGCGTATTCCTGGCGATAGACCAGGGTCATGGCCGGATCCAGGCCGACCAACTTCACACCGAAGCCGGCCAGGCTGGCGAGCTGGGCCGCGTTACGCCGCGCCGTACGCTCGAAGGCACCGAGGAAGCCCTGCACCTGCAACGGCTTGCCATTGGCGCGATAGGGGGCGAGGAATACCCGCTGGCCGAGGCGCGCGGCCAGTTCGAGGAAGGCCGCGGTGAGCGGCGTCTCGAAGTAGCGGGTGAAGGCATCCTGTACCACCACCACGGTCTTGGCACGTTCTTCATCGCTCAGCGCCAGCAGCCGCTCGGGGGTGGCGATCTGCACCTGCCACTGGTGCATGACCGGCACCAGGTCGAAACGGCTGAGCAGGGGGCTGTCGACCATGCCGATGCGCTCGGCGAACAGCCGCTGGATCGGCGTCGCGCCCATCACGGCGTTGTAGAGGCCCGGGGCGCGGGCGAACAGCGGCAGGCTGAATTCCAGGGAGCCGATCAGGTAGTCGCGCAGCGGGCGCAGGTAGCGACGGTGATAGAGCTCGAGAAAGCGCGAGCGGAATTCCGGGACGTTGACCTTGATCGGGCACTGTCCCGCGCAGGACTTGCAGGCCAGGCAACCGGCCATGGCATCGTAGACTTCGTGGGAGAAGTCCGCTTCGGCGGCGCGACCATTGCGCCAGCGCTGCGGCAGGGCCTTGAGCCAGTTCAGAGCACCCCGGGGGGCCGGAGCCAGAACATCGATACCGGCCTGGCCCTGCAGCCGCAGCCATTCGCGGATCAGCGAGGCGCGGCCTTTGGGCGAGTGGATGCGCTGGCGGGTGGCCTTCCACGAGGGGCACATGGCGTCGTCGGGATCATAGTTGTAGCAGGCGCCATTGCCATTGCAGTGCATGGCGGTGCCGTAGCTCTGCCAGACCCGCTCGTCGAGGGTGCGGTCCAGTTCGCCGCGGAGGGTCACGCCGTCGATCTTCAGCAGTTCGGCACCGCTGGCCAGCGGGGTGGCGATCTTGCCCGGATTGAGCTGGTTGTATGGATCGAAGGCGCCCTTGAGCGCCTGCAGGGCGGGGTAGAGGTCGCCGAAGAAGGCCGGCGCATATTCCGAGCGCACGCCCTTGCCGTGTTCGCCCCACAGCAGCCCGCCGTATTTCTGGGTCAGGGCGGTGACCTGGTCGGAGATCGGGCGCACCAGCGCCGCCTGGCGTGGGTCCTTGAGATCCAGGGCCGGACGCACGTGCAGCACCCCGGCGTCGACGTGGCCGAACATGCCGTATTGCAGATTATGGCCATCGAGCAGGGCGCGGAATTCGGCGATGAAGTCGGCCAGGCGCTCCGGCGGTACGGCGGTGTCCTCGACGAAGGGCTGCGGACGGATCTCGCCCTGGACGTTGCCCAGCAGGCCTACGGCGCGCTTGCGCATGGTGTAGACGCGGGTCACGGCGTTGCGGCCGACGGCCAGGGTATGGCCGAGGCGCTCCACGGTGGCGTCCTGGCGCAGGTGGTCGAGGAAGCCCTGGACGCGGGCGTCCACGTCCTCGGGATCGTCGCCGCTGAATTCCACCAGGTTGATGCCCAGGGTCGGACGCGCGACGTCTTCGGGGAAATACTCCGCCACGCTGTGCCAGACGATGTCCTGCATGGCCAGCAGCAGGACCTTGGAGTCCACCGTCTCGATGGACAGCGGCTTGAGTTCGATCAGGGCGCGGGCGTCGCGCAGGGCATCCATGAAGCTGCCATAGCGGATGTTGACCAGCACCGAATACTTGGGAATCGGCAGGACGTTGAGCTTGGCCTCGGCGATGAAGGCCAGGGAGCCCTCGGCGCCGCAGAGCACGCTGTTGAGATTGAAGCGGCCATCGGGCTCGACCAGGTGCGCCAGGTCATAGCCGGTGAGGCAACGGTTGAGCTTGGGAAAACGCGCCTCGATCAGCTCGGCCTGGTTCTCGGCGATGTCCCGCGCGCAGCGATAGACGGCGCCGGTGCGATCCTGGCGGGCGCAGAGGGCGTCCAGCTCGGCGCTGTCCACCGGGCGGCTCTCCAGGCGTTCGCCGCCGATCAGGTAGGCGTCCAGTTCCAGCACATGGTTGCGGGTCTTGCCGTAGGTCACGCTGCCCTGGCCGCTGGCATCGGTGTTGATCATCCCGCCGATGGTGGCGCGGTTGGAGGTGGACAGTTCCGGGGCGAAGAACAGCCCGTGGGGCCTGAGCGCCGCATTGAGCTGGTCCTTGACCACCCCGGCCTGGACCCGCACCCAGCCCTGCTCGGCATTGATCTCGAGGATCCGGTTCAGGTGGCGGGAGAGGTCGACCACGATGCCGTCAGTGAGCGACTGGCCATTGGTGCCGGTGCCACCGCCGCGCGGGGTGAGCACCACGCCCTGGAAGCGCGCCTCGCCCATCAGCTGGGCGAGGCGCTGGACATCGGCACTGTCCTTGGGGAAGACCGCTGCCTGGGGCAGGCGCTGGTAGATGGAGTTGTCGGTGGCCATGACCGTGCGGCTGGCATAGTCCGGCGCGATCTCGCCCTGGAAGCCGCTGGCGGCGAGGGCGGCGAGGAAGTCGGTGTAGGCGGCGGCGAGGGGCGCCGGGGCCGGCAGGCGGGCGATCATGTTCATCAGGCGGGCTCTCTGGCGGCGGACGGCCTTCTCCTTCAGCTAGCGAAGGAATGGCGTCGACCTTTTCTGGCTATAGTAGGCATTCTCACCACAGCGCGCCGGGGCCACAACCGAAGATTCCGCCGCCTATGCCGGAAGAACCTGAATGAATCACCGTCGGCTGACGCCGTCCATGTCGCTGCTGCTGGCCTTCGAGGCGGCGGCGCGTCACGAGAGCTACACCCGGGCGGCCGAGGAGTTGTCGCTGACCCAGAGCGCCGTCGGTCGCCAGGTGCAGGCGCTCGAACAGTTGCTGGGGCTGACGCTGTTCCGCCGCGAGGGCCGGCAGATCGTGCTCACCGACGTGGGGCGTGCCTACAGCCGCGAACTGGGCCTGGCCCTGGGGCAGATCCGCAGCGCCACCCTGCAGGCCATGGCCTTCGCCTCGGGTCAGGGCACTCTGCGCCTGGCGGTGCTGCCGACCTTCGGCTCCAAATGGCTACTGCCGCGCCTGGGCAGCTTCTACGCGGCCCATCCCGGCATGCTGGTGCACCTGCATTCGCGCATCCAGGCGGTGGACTTCGCCGCCAGCGAGATCGATGCCGCCATCAGTGTCGGCAGTGGCGACTGGCCGGGGCTCCGCGCCCATCCGCTGCAAGCCGAGCAACTGGTCGTGATCGCCAGTCCGGCCACCCTGGCCGAGTTGCCGGACGCGACACCTGCCACCCTGGCCGGGCAACTGCTACTCGGCGTAGCCAACAATCCCCAGGCCTGGGGCGAGTGGTTTCGGCATCATGAGCTGCCACACCGGGCCATGCGGCCGGGACCGAGTTTCGAGCTGACCTCGCACCTGATCCAGGCGGTGCGCGCCGGCATCGGCATCGGCCTGGTGCCGCGGGTGCTGGTGGAGGACGAACTGGCCCAGGGCGACCTGCTCGCCTGCGGGACGCCCCTGGTCAGCCGGCGCAGCTATTACCTGGTCTATCCGCCGCGCAACGAGGGACTGCCGTCGTTGCAGGCGTTTCGCCAGTGGCTGCTGGCCGAGATCAATGAAGGAGAGGCACAGCCATGAGCAAGCCGGGACAGCGGGTATTGGCGGCGCTACGGCAGATGATCCTGTCTGGCGAACTGACCGCGGGCGAGCGGCTGGCGGAGATCCCCACCGCCGAGCGCTTCGCCGTGTCGCGGATGCCGGTGCGCCTGGCCTTGCGCACCCTGGCCGAGGAGGGACTGCTGGAGCGCAGTGGTGCCCGGGGTTACCAGGTGCGCGCCCTGACCGGAGCGGACCTGGAAGGAGCGGTGGAGGTACGTGGCGTGCTGGAAGGCCTGGCCGCGCGCCAGGCGGCCGAGCGCGGCCTGGACGCCGACACCCGCGCCATGCTGGAAGACTATCTGCGCCGTGGCGATCGGCTGTTCGCCAAGGGTCACGTGGTCCTGGAGGATCTCGAGGAATACCACGACCTCAATCGCGGCTTCCATCAGGCCATCGTTGCGGCCAGTGGCAATCCGGCCATCGCCGTGGCCCTGGGGCGCCACGAGCATCTGCCCTTCGCCTCGGTGAGCGCCCTGGCGGTGGACGCCCAGGACCTGGAGCGCGAATACCGCCGCTTCAACTTCGCCCACCTGCAGCACCATGCGGTCTTCGATGCCCTGGTGCGCGGCCAGGGCGCCCGTGCCGAGGGCATCATGCGCGAGCACGCCCAGGCGACCCTGGGTTATGCCCGCCTGTTCGCCGGTGACGGCCGGGCACGCTCGCTCCAGGTGCTGACCTAGCCGGCCTCGGGCTCGGCGCGGGCCATCCTGCCGCGGATTGCTAGCCAGGTCCCGCGTGTCAGGCCGCATGGCCTTTCGCTCACCTCTGGCGACTGGCGGCGCAGTCGCCGTCGGTTCGCTGCGGTCGAATCCTGCTCTGGCCCAAGGAGTCGAGCGTGATCACCATCAACAGCTACACCACCGTGAAGCGTCGAGCGCGGGTCCCCCAGGACGTCTTCGCCCACTACTGGCGCGACGTCCACGGTCCGCTCTGCGCCCGTTTGCCGGGGCTCGGTCACTATGTGCAGTACCACTTCGACCGCAACCAGGATGCGCACCTCTGGCCGTTGCTCGAGGGTATCGACGAGATTCCCGACTACGAGTTGGATGGCATGGTGGAAATCGGTTTCGCTTCGGCGGCTGACCAGCAGCGCTTTCAGGCAGCCAGCCCCTTGCTGTTCGTCGACGAGCAGAACATGTTCGCCGAGACCCTGGCCTACGATCTGCCGGAGGGCTCGCGAGCCCTGCTCAACCGGCTCGACGATGCTCGTTACAACGGACCGGATCGCCTGGATCGATTGCAGATCCATCTGGCGCCACGTGGCGACCTGGCGGACCTCAACCGCTACCTGCTGGAAGAATTCGGTCCCTGGCTTGCCCGTCAGGAGCCGGTGCTCAAGGTGCGGCTCCACCCTTGCGCGTCTTTCGAGAACGACGGCCAGCATCCCCCTTCGCCGGGCGTGGCGCATCGGGCTACGCCGGCGCGTGAGCGGCTGGCGATGCTGGAGATCGCCTTCGCCTCGCCGCTGACCCGGCGGCGCTTCCTCGACAGCGACGCCTTCCGGGCCACCGGTGCGGCGCAGGTGCGCCACATCGCCCAGCTCAAGGCCTTCGCCGTCAGCGGCGTCTACACCTATGTGCATGAGGGCGAGTTGACCACGGCGGCGCTGCGCGGCAGCCGGGCGGCCGAATTGATCGACTACCTGGGCGCCGTCAACCAATTGCATCCACAGGTGGAGACGCTGCTGTTCAGTGGCCGGCTGGACGAGCCTGTCCGGTAGTCCTAGGCCTGTACGAAAAGTCGCCGAGCGAAGGTCAGGCGAGGCCCGGGCGGCCCCACGAGAAAGACTGAGGCAGTGGACCGGGCTCGCGCACGAGTTCGCGAGCGACAAATGCGCGTTGCGATGGAGCACCTAGTTGGGCCTGGTCATCCAGGCCTAATCCAACGAGGCATCACCGAGCGCAGCTATTGTTCGCACGGCACCTAGAGATCCAGCACCAGTCGCTCGCCCTTGGCGCGGGAGCAGCACGGAGTGAAGCGGTCGTTGGCGGCGTGCTCGGCCTCCGAGAGAAAGAGGTCCCGGTGCTCGGGTTCGCCAGCCAGCACCGGGGTCAGGCAGGTGCCGCACAGGCCCTGGCCGCAGGAGACCGGCAGTACCACCCCGAGATCGGCCAGCACCTCTACCACGCTGCGCTCCGCCGGGACCTGGACGCGCCTGCCGCTGCGCGCCAGCTCTACCTCGAAGGGACGCTGTTCACCCTGGGCCGCAGGATCGGCGGCGAAGAATTCGCGATGGATCTGCCCGGGCTGCCAGCCCTGGGCCTGGGCAGCGTCCACCACCGCCGCCATGAAACCGGCCGGGCCGCAGACATAGAGGTGGTCGTCCGGTGCCGCCGGGCCGAGCAGGTGCTGGAAATTCGGCCGTAGCGCCGGATCCTGCTGGTCGAAGTGCACCTTGACCTGCTCGGCATAGGGGCGTGCCTTCAGCCAGGGGATGAAGGCCGCATGGTCGCGATCGCGCACCAGGTAGCGCAGGCTGAAGCGGGCACCCTGCTGGTAGAGCTGTTCGGCCATCGCCAGGAGCGGGGTGATGCCGATGCCGCCGGCCAGCAGCTGGGTGCGGCGCGCGCCTGGATTCAGGGCGAAGAGGTTGCGCGGCTCGCTCGCCTGCAACCGGTCGCCCACCTGTAGCCGATGCATGGCCTGGGAGCCGCCGCGGGACTCCGGTACCCGCAGCACGGCGATGCGATAGCGCGTGGGCGCGGGTTCGGGAGCGGTGCAGAGGGAATAATGGCGTACCAGGCCATCGCCCAGGGTGATCTCCAGATGGGCGCCGGCGGCGAAGCCGGGCAGGGGGCCGCCATCGGCGCGCGCCAGGTCGAAGGCCAGGATGCTGGGCGCCTCGCGCTGCACGGCGGTCACGATCAGATCGAGCATGAAGGGTCTCCTAGGCGATCTGCCGGACCGGGATGCCGGTGGCGGCCTGTTCGGCGACCAGCAGGCGGTCGATGATCTGCCGCGACTGGACGCCACCGGCATCGATGTTGAGCTTGAGCAGGCCGCGCTCGGGATAGCGCAGCAGATTCCGTTGCTGGCGTTCGAGCATCTCCAGGTCTTCGCCGAAGATCTTGCCCTGGCCCTCGCGGATGCTGGCGGTGAGCTCGGCATCCTGCGGCTTGAAGTTGCGGGCCATGCCCCAGAAGTACCAGATGGAGGTCTCGGTCTCGGGAGTGATGAAGTCCACCACCACGCTGGCCGCCTTGACGCTCGCCGGGGCGTGGTAGCCGCCGTGTCCGGCATGGGCCACGCCTACCTCGATCATTACGTGGCTCGGTGGGGTGAAGCGACAGATCTGCCAGCGATCCACCGGCACGTCGTCGGCCAGGCCGTTGCCGCGCAGGGCCATACGCCAGAACGGCGGGGCGGGGATGTTTTCCATGTGCCGGCTGGTGATGACCTCGTCGCCCTCGACGCGGGTGGCAGGTGGCGCTTCGTCGATCTCCTTCTGGCCGATGCTGGAGGCATGGACGTAGGTCTCGTGGGTCAGGTCCATGAGGTTGTCGATCATCAGCCGGTAGTCGCACTGGATGTGGTAGAGGCCACCGCCATAGGCCCAGTCGGGGCTCTCCGCCCATTCCAGGTGCGGGATCAGCGCCGGATCGGCCTTGGCCTGGTCGCCCGGCCAGACCCAGATGAAGCCGTGGCGCTCCACGGCGGCATAGGGACGCACCGCGGGAAAGACGCCGACCCGCTGGCCCGGCATGCCCAGGGTCTTGCCACCGCAACCCATTTCCAGGCCGTGATAGCCGCAGATCAGGGTGCCCTCGCGCAGGAAACCCAGGGACAGCGGCGCGCCCCGGTGCGGGCAGAAGTCTTCCAGGGCCACCACCTGGCGGTTGGCGTCACGGTAGAACACCAGCGGCTCGCCGCAGATCTGCCGGCCCAGGGGTTTGTCGGTGAGTTCGTCGGGGGTGCAGGCGACGTACCAGGCATTCTTCGGGTACATGGAGCGACCTCTAGTTGTTGTCTATTGGATCCAATGATTGGGCGGGTGCCCCTGGGTGTCAATGCGTTCGGGCGGGTAGGGAATACGATTGCCGCTCGATAATCGCCCGCTGTTTAGCCGTGGTTCTGAGTGATTAAGGCGTATAGAGCGGTTGATTTTCTTGAACATTCAGCCCGCCGCGATCCCTTGGTGGCCTTGCTCGAAGGCCGGTCTGGACTTTGGCTATCTTGTGAATTGGATCCATTTTTGCCAGCCTGATCGGGCGGTGACCTCAACAACAAGAACTCAAGGATGCTCGCCATGTCAGGACCTGTCCCTTCCGTATCGTCTTGCACTTCACCGGTCTCGCTCCGGATCTCCCCCTGTTCTGCGTCGCGAGGTGGGCTATGAGCGACCTGCGCGAAATCGTCGACCGCGGCCCCATGCGGGCTTTCCAGTACCTGGCGGTGCTGGTCTGCATCCTGCTCAACATGATCGATGGCTTCGATGTCCTGGTGATGGCCTTCACCGCCGCCTCGGTGTCCCGCGAGTGGGGCCTCTCCGGGTCGCAGGTGGGGATGTTGCTCAGTGCCGGCCTGGTGGGCATGGCGGCCGGTTCGCTGCTGCTCGCGCCGCTGGCCGATCGCTGGGGCCGGCGCCGCCTGATCCTGGTCTGCCTGCTGCTGTCCGGCGTCGGCATGCTGCTGTCGGCGCTGGCCGGTTCACCCCAGCAACTGGCGTTGTTGCGGGGCCTGACCGGTGTGGGCGTGGGT
>CAUQPA010000115.1:0-9618 GCA_963519325.1 uncultured Pseudomonas sp.
CGCTCTTCCAGAGTGCCGCGGGCGATCAGCTTGTAGACGAACACCGGGCGATCCTGGCCGATGCGGTAGGCCCGGTCGCTGGCCTGCTGTTCGGCCGCCGGGTTCCACCAGGGGTCGAAGTGGATCACGGTATCGGCGGCGGTCAGGTTGAGCCCGCTGCCGCCGGCCTTGAGGCTGAGCAGGAACACCGGCACCTCGCCGCTCTGGAAGCGTTGCACCGGGGTGCGCCGATCCCGGGTCTCGCCGGTCAGGGTGACGTACTCAATGCCGCGCTCATCGAGATCCGCCGCGATGAGGTCGAGCATGCTGGTGAACTGGGAGAACACCAGGACCCGGCTGCCTCCCGGTAGCAGGGCGTCGAGTCTTTCGTTCAGCGCTGCCAGTTTCGCCGAGGGCTTGGCCACGGCATCGTCTTCATGGGGCACCAGGCGCAGGTCGCAACAGACCTGGCGCAGGCGCAGCAGGGCATCGAGGATCAGCAGCTGGCTGCGGCCGATCCCCTGGCGGGCGATCTCGGCGCGTACCCGTTCGTCCAGCATCAGGCGCAGGGCTTCGTAGCGCTCGCGCTGCGCCGGGCTGAGTTCGACCAGCTGGACGATCTCGGTCTTCGGCGGCAATTCGCTGGCGACCCGTTGCTTGGTACGGCGCAGCATGAACGGCCGCACCCGCGCCTTGAGCGCCGCCAGGCGCTGCACATTGCCTTCGCGCTCCACGGGGATGCGATAGCTCTGCTTGAAGGTCTTTTCATCACCCAGCCAGCCGGGCATGAGGAAGTGGAATTGCGACCACAGCTCGCCCAGGTGGTTTTCCAGCGGCGTGCCGGTCAGGCACAGGCGATGGCGGGCGCGCAGGTGCCGGGCCGCCTGGGCGGCCTTGGTGGCGGCGTTCTTGATCGACTGGGCCTCGTCGAGCACCTGCAGGTGGAAGTCGTAGCCGGCCAGGCGCTCGGCATCGCGCGGGAGCAGCGCATAGGTGGTGAGCACCACATCGTGCTCGGGAATGCGTTCGAAGCGGCTGCTGCGGGCGCTGCCCTGCAGGGTGAGGACGCGCAGGCCCGGCGCGAAGCGGGCGATCTCGTCCTGCCAGTTGGGGATCAGGCTGGTCGGCATGACGATCAGCGCCGGCGCGGTGAGGCGGCCGGCCGCCTGCTCGACGAGGATGTGCGCCAGGGTCTGCAGCGTCTTGCCCAGGCCCATGTCGTCGGCGAGGATGCCGCCCACCTCCAGTTCACGCAGGGCCTGCAGCCAGGCCACGCCTTCGCGTTGGTAAGGCCGCAATTCGGCGTGCAGGGTCTCCGGCAGCACCACCGGCTCGGCGGCGTAGCTGCGCAAGCGCTCGGCGAAGCTCCGCAGGCGCTCGCCGCCTTCCCACTCCAGCGGCAGGCGCTCGTCCAGTTCCGCCAGGCGCGCGGCATCGAGGCGGGGCAGGCGCAGGGCACGGTCGTTGGGCAGGCGCTCGGTGGCATAGAGCTCGCCGAGGATCTGCAGGATCGGCTTGAGCCGCCCCAGGGGGACGGCGACCCGCTGTACCCGGCCCTGCTGGCCGGCCATTCGCGGCGGTTCGATGCGCAGCAGCACCGGCTCGTCGTCAGGACGCTTGGCCAGGATCCCCGGTTCGTACTGGGAGGGTTCACGGCGAATGGCGTCGATCAGCAGCGGGATCAGGCTGACGCGGCGCTGGCCCAGGCGAATGCCCAGTTCGACGTCGAACAGGCCGGTAGCGGCCTGGTCTTCCACCTCTTCGAGGTGGCCGTACCAACCTTCTACCGGCGTGAGGTCGAAGGTGAATTCCGGCTGGGCCTCGATCTGCCAGCCACTCTCGCGCAGGGTCGGGATGACCTGCTGCACGAATCTGAGCCAGGCGGGATCGTCAGGCAGCTCGAACATCTCGCCACATTCCTCGGGCAGCGCGGCGCTGCGCCGGGTGGCCAGGCGCAGGCCATGGTCGATCAGCGTCTGGCGCCAGCGCTGTTCGGCCGCCAGCTGGCGGGCGGGATAGTCGGCGCCCGGAGTACGCGGCGGCGTGCCGAATACCCGGCGCTGACCGTACTGGAAGGCCAGGGCGGCGCGGTGCCTTACGGTGGGCCGCATCTTGCCGATGTGGCGGTCGTAATCGATCTGGGTGTGGCTGCCGAGGGTCAGGATCGGCTGCGGCAGGTCCGGATTGGCGACCGGCACGCTCGGCAGATCGGCCTCGCTGCGCTGCAGGCGTTCCAGTTCGATGAGGGCCGCGGCGGCATGCTTGCAGTTGCGGCCGACCGGACAGGTACAGCGGGCTTCGACCCGCCAGGCGGATTCACCCGGGCGCAGGGTGATCGCCTGGCGATAGGCCGGGCCGGCCGGGCTGCTGCACTCGGCGTAGACCTGCCCCTTGGCGGCCGAGCGGAGCTGTACCAGCCCGTCGAGGACCAGGCGCCGGCCGCGCTCGTAGTTGCGCTCCGTGAAGGCGCCCTTCCAGTCCTGCCACTTGAGCCGTTCGAAACGTAACGCCATCGTTCACCCAGGCTGTTCGTACCAAACCGGCTATTCTGCCACAGTCCGCCAGGCACTCGTTGGACTCCCTTGCACTTTGTGAGAATGAGAATATAGTGCATTTAGGAATTGGGGAGCGAGACGATGCGCGAACAACCGTTAGCCAGCCTGGCCCTTATCGATACCCTCAATGCGCAGGCCAGGCGGGAAGGCCGCCTGCGTTCCTTGCAGCGCTACATCCTCATCGTCTGCAGCCTGGGCGTCATGGGCGCGGCGGCGCTGCATCTGGCCTACCTGGCCGGCGCCAGTGGCTAGTCCGACGAGCCGCTCCTTGGGCCACGGCGCCGGGCGCAAGAAAAAGCCCCGACCAGTCGCCTGATCGGGGCTTTTCGAGGCCTTACCCGCCTGGACGGGTCATGCCTGGCGCGGTGACTCAGACCAGCAGGTCGCCCACGCGGTACATCTTCATGGTGTTGGTGCCGTCACGCTTGGTGTAGCTGTCGCCCTTGGTCAGGATCACCCAGTCACCGTGCTCGACGATACCGCGCTTGAGCAGCTCGTCCACGGCGGCCTGGCTCACCTTGTTCGCCGGCATGGTGGTCGGGTCGAAGGGGATGGTGTGCACGTTGCGGAACAGTGCGGTGCGGGCCTGGGTAGCGCGGCTGGAGGCGAAGGAGAAGATCGGTACCGAGGAGCGCAGGCGCGACATGATCAGCGGGGTGTAGCCGGTGTCGGTCAGGCTGATGATGGCCTTCACGCCGGGGAAGTGGTTGGCCACGTAGATGGAGGCCAGGGCGATACTCTCGTCCCAACGGGTGAAGGTCTGGCCCAGGCGGTGGCTGGACAGCTTGCTGGTGGGCTGCTTCTCGGCGCCGACGCAGACGCGCGCCATGGCCTTGACCGCTTCCACCGGGTACTGGCCGGCGGCGCTCTCGGCGGAGAGCATCACGGCGTCGGTGTTGTCGAGCACGGCGTTGGCCACGTCGGAGACTTCCGCACGGGTCGGCATGGGGCTGCTGATCATCGACTCCATCATCTGGGTCGCGGTGATCACCGCCTTGTTGAGCCTACGTGCGTGGGAAATGATGCGCTTCTGGATGCCTACCAGTTCGGCGTCGCCGATTTCCACGCCCAGGTCGCCGCGCGCCACCATGACGGCATCGCTGGCCTGGATCAGGCCGTCAAGGGCCTCGTCGTTGGCCACGGCTTCGGCGCGTTCGATCTTGGCCACCAGCCAGGACTTGCCACCGGCGGCTTCCATCAGGCGCCGGGCTTCGTTCATGTCCTCGGCATCACGCGGGAAGGACACCGCCAGGTAGTCGACCTCCATGGAGGCGGCCAGCTTGATGTCCTCGCGGTCCTTGTCGGTCAGCGCCGGCGCGGTGAGACCGCCACCACGGCGATTGATGCCCTTGTGGTCGGACAGCGGACCGCCGATCAGGGTGGTGCAATGCAGTTCGGTGGCGGTGACGCCTTCCACGCGCAGCACGACGCGGCCGTCGTCCAGCAGCAGCTCGTCGCCCACGCGGCAGTCGGCGACCAGGCCCGGGTAGTCGATGCCGACCACTTCCTCGGTGCCTTCGGTGCGCGGATGGGCAATGGACAGGCGGAAGGGATCGCCGACCTTGAGTTCGATACGCTTGTTGACGAACTTGGCGATGCGGATCTTCGGACCCTGGAGGTCGCCGAGCAGGGCGACGTGACGGCCGTGCTTGGCGGCGAGATCCCGTACCAGCTGACCACGGGCCCGGTGCTCATCGGGCGTTCCATGCGAGAAGTTCAGGCGGGCGACGTCGATGCCGGCGATGATGAGCTGCTCGAGGACTTCCGGAGAATTGCTGGCCGGGCCTAGGGTGGCGACGATCTTGGTACGGCGATAAATCATGCAGTCTTTCCTTTAGCGGATTGCAACCATGAGTCGGCGCCCGAGCGCCGAGTCGACGTAGAACACGAAGCGCAGCTCATTGTAGCGCTCCCGCGTGGCCAGCACATGACGGCTTTTCGCAGCTTCGTCACACCGATGGTCGTTCGTCCTCAAGAAGCTGGCCCCGGCGCCGATCTAGCGAACAGGAGGACTTTCCATGCGCCCTTATCTTTGCCTGTTCCTGCTGCTCGGCCTGACGGGCTGTACCAGTGTCTCGATGAATTCCTATCTCGATGCCGCCTACAAATCCTATGCGGAAGGCGACTGTGCCAATGCCCTGCTGCAGATCTCCCAGGCCGAGCGCAAGGGCAGGGCGCGGCCCTGGCTGCAACCGGAATTCTCCATGCTGCGCGGCCAGTGCCTGGAGCAGCAGCAGCTGTACGGCGACGCCGCCCAGACCTATCGTTTCATCCAGGCCCGCTATCCGGCCAGCGAATATGCCTATCGGGCCCAGGCCCGACTGGACACCCTGCGCCAAATGGGGCTAGATGGCGGAACGGCCGTTGCGACGCCCCAACCGGTGCGAAACCTACCGCAGCGCTGAGCTTTCCAGGACGTTGTCGGTAAAGTGGCTTTACCGTGTGCAGGATGAATCGCACCATGACTCAGAATCGTCGTATCGAGCGCCACCAGCTGCCCTACTACCTGAAGGTGTTCAACCGCTTCACCGACAAGCCCATGGGCTACATCGGCAACATCTCCCGCGAGGGGCTGCTGATGATCAGCCAGCTGCCCATGTTGGTGAATGCGCGTTTCGAACTCCGGCTGAAGATTCCTGGCCAGGACGGCCAGCTGCATTTCGTTGACTTCGACGCTCGCTGCCAGTGGAGCCATGAAGACGTGACGCCGGGCAACTACGATTCCGGCTTCAGCGTCGCCGAGCCGCCGCCCGAGTTCGCCGAGCTGATCGGCGTGCTGCAGCACTATTTCACCTTCGGTCGCCTGTCGCAGTCGGCGATCTAAGCGCCTTGCTCTTCCAGGCGCCGTAGCAGGCGGGTCTGCAGATCCGCCGTATGACTGGCCGCCAACCAGCTCACGCCCAGGCGCTCCAGGCGCCTGGCCAGCCGCTCGCTGCGGATCTCGGTCTGCCAGGCTTCGGCGTAGCGCCGGGCACTGCGCCAGCCGCTAATCTCGTGGGGCTCCCCGGCGAGTCGTAGCGAGGTGCCGACCACCCAGAGCTGCAGTCCGCGCCCGGCGAGGTCCAGGCGGGCGAGCCAGTCCACTGCCGCTTCCTCCAGCGGTGCCACCACCAGGATGACACTCCCAGGCGCGGCCTGGCGGCATAGTCGTGCCAGTGCGGATTGCAGGTCGCCGGCGGCAGTCGGCCGCGGCGGAAGTGGAGCAGGCTGGACCGGGGGACGTCCGGGCGCGGCCGCCGCCAGCAGGCGCAACTCGGGCGCCAGGCCATACAGGCGCACCTCATTGCCACCGACCGCCAGATTCCGCCACAGCTCCAGCACCTGGTCGCGGTCCTGTCGCCAGGCGTCGAGGCCGCTGGGGGCCTGGTTGTCGAGCAACAGGTGCCAGGCAGTGGCGTACCGCGGAGTCCTCGATGGGCGCGGAGCGGCAGGCGGATGCTGCCAGAGTCCGACCCAGCGCCAGCGCGGACTCTGCCGCTCCAGGATCGCCAGGGCCAACACCAGCGCGGCAGCCGCCGCGGGCAGTCCTTGCCAGAGCGGTGGCACCGCGATCCCCAGGACCAGGCTGGCCAGGGCCAGGATGACCAGGACGAGTGGGAAGCGGCGGCTCGGGGTCATGGGCGTGGTGCCGGACATTGCCCCAGCAGCTTGAGGATCTGGCCATCGAGGCTGTCACCCTCGAATTCCCGTTCCGGGGTCAGCCGCAGGCGCGGACGCAGCACGCCTGGCAGCGCGTTGCGGACGTCCTCGCCCGCGACCGTGGCGCTGCCGCGCAGGAAGGCCTGAGCCTGGGCGAGACGCAGCAGCGCCTGGCCCGCCCGCGGACCGGCGCCCTGGTCGAACGCCGGCCAGTCCCGGGTAAGGCGGATCAGGCGCACGGCGTAGTCCAGCACAGACTCCGGGACCGGCAGGCTCGCCACCAGGCGCTGCAGGGCGGGCAGATCCCGCGCGTGCAGCAGGGGGCGCAGCGCCGCTGCCTCCAGGGGGTCGCCGTAGCCCTGCTGGACGACCTGGCGCAAGGCGGCCAGCTCTTGGCTTTCCGCGGGCCAGTCCAGGCGTAGCTGGCTGAGGAAACGATCCCGTAGCGCCAGGGGCAGGTCGTGGCCCGGCGCCCGGGTGGCGATCACCAGGAAGGGCGCCGGCAAGGGTACCTGGCGGCCCTCCAGCAGCACCTGGCGACTCTGCAGCGCATCGTCCAGGAGATTGAGGACTACCGCTGGGGCGCGGTGGAGATCCTCGATCAGGACCAGCGGGTTGAACAGCGGCCCGCGTCGGAGACGGGCACTGTCCTGGCCGCTGTCCAGAACGATCTCCCCGGCGACCTCGGCCAGGGTTTGTGTCGGATGGCAGTGCAGGCGGGCGAAGCCGGCTTCCAGGCTGGCAGCCAGGGCTCGGGCGAGCAGCGTCTTGCCGGATCCTGTGGGGCCTTCCAGCAGCAGGTGCCCCCCCGCCAGCAGGGTCGCGAGCAGGCCGTCCACGGCGGTCTCCTGCGCCGGCAATACCCTGAGCAGCGCCTGCCGCAGCGCCTGCACGCGGGCCAGGGCGCGCGCCTTGACGCTCGCCTCACCGGGATCCGCCGGGTTGGCATCAGGAAGGGCGGTGTCGGTCATCGGAATTCCTCGGGCTAAGGGTGCGCAAGGCCAGGCGCAGCTGGCGCAAGTGGACGATACGGCGGGTGAAGTCCTTGCCGGACAGGCGCGCCGGCCCGGGGCGCAGCGCCTCGCCCACCGCGCGGATGCTCAGGCCGCTCAGGCGCGCCAGATAGTGCCAGTGCTCCGCCACGCCCTGGTCGGCAAATTCGGGGCGGCGGCGATGCAGGTCGCGCTGGATGTCACGCTGCAGTGCGGCGACCAGCTCCGGCCAGCGATGGGCCGCGCGGCTGCCGCCGCCCGTCCGCCACCGCCAGAGGGTCAGCGCCAGTGCCAGCAACAGGGTGGCCACGCCGAAGCGCTGCAGCACGTCGAGCCACAGCGGAACGGGTGGCGTCGGCGCGACGATGACGACCGCTGCGCCCTGGGTCAGGTACCACAGCAGCCAGGCGTTGTCGTACTGGGGCAGGCGCCCATTGCTCCAGAGCTCGGTGTCCGATAGCAGGGTGACGCTACCCTCGCCCCAGGGTAGCAGCAGCAGATGCGTGGCGCTGGCGCTGCTCGCCCAGGCCACGGCCTGGTCGCCGACATCGAACAGGTGGCGACTGTCGTCGAAGCCGAGGTAGGCGGGGGCGTCGTCGTCGGCCAGATACAGCTGCGTCAGGTTGGGCCAGAGCGGCAGGGCCATGATGGGTTGCGGCGTGCCGCTCAACTCGCGGGTGGGCATCGGCCTCACGCCCAGGGTCGCACTGAGGGCCAGGGTGCTGTCGTCGGCGACCGCCACCAGTCGGCCACCCGACTCGACCCAGTCCAGCAGGCGCTGGGCGTCCTGTTCGGTGAGGGGTGGATTGCCGGCCAGCCAGAAGCGTACGCCCCCTGTCGACGGCAGTTCGCCGAGGTGCTCGGGGCTGCTGCGCTGCACCGGACTGCCGAGCCGGCGCAGGTAGGCCGCCGCGAGCGCCTGCGGGTCCTGGCTGCTTGCGGTCGAGGCGGCGAGCTCGGTGGCGAGCTGGCGGGCGGCGCGGCTGTCGAGTCCCTGGTGGGTCAGTCGCAGGCTTGCCGGCCCACTGTCGGCCTGCGGCGGTAGCGGGCAGGACAACGGCTCCGGCTCGGCGAGGCAGGCCAGGGACAGCGTCAGGGCCAAGCCGGCGGCGCCCAGGCGCGCGCCGAGTAGTCGGCACCTGACGCGAAAGGAGAGCCGATCGACTGAACGCATGCGGGGAGCGGATACACGGATGGACAGACTCCAGAGCCTAGCGGGTGCGGGGGGCCGGGAGCAAGGCGCTCGACGATGCTAGACTGCGCCGATTCTAGGGGAGGGTGGTGTGACTCAAAGTATCTTCTGGTACGACTTCGAGACCACGGGGATAGATCCACGGCGGGATCGTCCGCTGCAGGTCGCCGGGGTGCGTACCGATCTCGACCTCAATGAAATCGCCGAACCGCTCAATCTGCATTGCCGGCTGAGCGACGATGTCCTGCCGCATCCGCGCGCCTGCCTGGTCACCGGCATCCTGCCGGATACCCTGCAGCGCCAGGGACTGCGTGAGCGGGAGTTCCTGCAGCGCCTGCACGACGAGCTCGCGCGACCCAATACCTGTACGGTCGGCTACAACAACCTGCGCTTCGACGATGAAATGGTGCGGCACAGCCTGTACCGCAACTTCCATGATCCTTATGGCCGCGAGTGGCAGCAGGGTAACAGTCGCTGGGATGTGCTCGGCCTGATCCGCGCCCTCTATGCCTTCCGCCCGGAAGGTCTGACCTGGCCGGAAGAGCAGCAGCGCGTATCCCTGCGGCTGGATCGCCTGACCCTGGCCAATGGCATCGAGCACAGTCAGGCCCACGATGCCCTGGCGGATGTCCGGGCGACCCTGGCCCTGGCGCGACTGGTCAGGCAGCGCCAGCCGCGGCTCTACGACTATCTCTGGGCGCAGCGGCAGAAAAAGGCGGTCCAGACGCGCATCCGCCTGCTCGAACCCCTGCTGCACGTCTCCGGCCGCTTCAGTGCCGAGCGGCACTTCCTCGCGCCGGTCCTGCCGCTGGCCTGGCATCCGGTCAATCGCAACGCCCTGATCGTCTGCGACCTCGGCGCCGCGCCCGAACCCCTGTTCGAACTCGATGCCGATACCTTGCGCCAGCGCCTCTACACCCGTCGCGAGGACCTGGCGGAGGGCGAGCTGCCCGTGCCGCTCAAGCTGGTGCAGATCAACAAATGCCCGGTCCTGGCGCCTTTCAGTGTGTTGCGTCCCGCGGACCTGGAGCGCCTGCAGTTCGACCTGGCCGCGGTGTGGCGCGCCGTCCGCCGCCTGCTCGACCAGCGCTCGAACTGGCAACCCAAGCTCCGCGAGCTCTACACCGAGTCAGCCGCGTTCACAGGGCGGGAACAGGATGCGGAGTTGAGACTCTATGACGGCTTCATCGATGCCGAAGAGCGAAGCCTTTGCGAGCGAGTTCGCCAATGTCCTGCCGAACAATTGGGCGTCCAGACGTGG
>CAUQPA010000116.1:0-9615 GCA_963519325.1 uncultured Pseudomonas sp.
CTACGGTGCGGCCCAGCGCCGCGCGCTGAATCCGGCGCTGGTCGACGTCAGCTTGAACGCCTACGGCTGGAGCGGTCCCTGGGCCGGTCGCCGTGGTTTCGACAGCCTGGTGCAGATGTCCTCCGGCATCGCCGCGGCCGGTCGTGACTGGCGGCAGGTGGCGGAGCCGGTGCCTCTGCCGGTCCAGGCCCTTGACCACGCCACCGGCTACCTGATGGCGGCCGCGGTCATCCGCGGCCTGACCGCCCGCGCCCGGGAGGGCCGTACCCTGAGCGCGCGCCTGTCCCTGGTCCGTACCGCCTGCCTGCTGACCGCGCATCCTGGCGTCGCTAGCGAGCCACTGTTCACTGGCGCGCAGGACGGCGACTACGGCGGCGAATCCGAGCCCACCGCCTGGGGGCCAGGGCTGCGCCTGCGCCCGGCACTGGCGATCGGCGACCTGCACCTGCACTGGGAACGGCCGGCTACCCGGCTGGGGTCGGCAACCGCGGCCTGGTCGACGGCGGACTAAGCGGGGTTGCCCGGCTCAGGGCTCCAGGCAATACCCCACCCCATAGATGGAGCGGATCAGCTCGCAGTCCGGGTCGAGGCGGTGCAGTTTGCGGCGGACGTTGCGCACGTGGCTGTCGACGGTGCGGTCGGTGACGATGCGGTAGTCGGCATGCAGGTGGTTGAGCAACTGGTCGCGGGAGAGCACCTTGCCGGGGTGCTTGGCCAAAGTCGCCAGCAGGCGGAACTCCACCGGGGTCAGCTCCAGCGGCTGGCCGTTGAAGCTGGCCTGGTAGGCCTCGGCGTCCAACTGCAGGCCGCTGGGTGCGGGAAGGCCGCCGGCCGCGCTGCGGCGCAGCACGGCCTTGACCCGGGCCACCACCTCGCGCGGGCTGAAGGGCTTGCAGATGTAGTCGTCGGCGCCCAGCTCCAGGCCGAGCAGGCGGTCGATCTCGTCGACCCGGGCGGTGACCATGATGATCGGCAGGGCGCTGAAGGCCCGTACCGCGCGGCACACCTCCAGGCCGTCCAGGCCGGGCAGCATCAGGTCGAGCAACACCAGGTCGGGCGGTGTGGCACGGATCGTCGCCAGGGCCTCCTGGCCATCGGCGCGCCAGTCGCAGGTGAAGCCGGCGGCCTTGAGGTAGTCGCCGAGCAGGGCGGCGAGCTTGGGTTCGTCTTCCACCAGCAGGATGGTCTGGCTCATGCCGGGCTCCGGTCGTCGAGGGCGGGCAGCTGGAGTTCCAGCCAGAGGCCGCCGAGCGGTGAGGCCTGTGCCTGCAGGCGTCCGCCGTGGACCTCGGCGATGCCGCGGCAGATGGCCAGGCCCAGGCCGGCGCCGCCGCTGCGGCGACTGCGCGAGCCCTCGACGCGATAGAAACGTTCGAACAGCCGCTCGCGATCGGCGGCGGGCACACCGGGGGCGGAGTCCTGCAGGTCGACCTGTAGCAGTTGGCCGACCTGGCGCGCGGCGAGGCGCACCTGGCCGGGGGCCTCGGTGTATCTCAGGCTGTTTTCCAGCAGGTTGTAGAACAGCTGGCCGAGGCGCGCCTCGTCGCCGCGGATCATCAGGGGCGCATCCGGCAACTCCAGCTGCAACGCCAGGCCGGCCTGGCGATAGCGGGCGCGCCAGGCATCGGCGGTCAGCACCAGTAGCATCGCCAGGTCCAGGGGCTCGTGGCGATAGGTGGGGCCACCCACCTCGGCCAGGGACAGTTCGAAGAGATCGTCCACCAGCTTGTTCAGCGAGCCGACCTCGGTCTGCAGCGATTTCACCCCGCCGTTGTCCAGCGGCCGGATGCCGTCCTCCATCGCCTCCAGCTCACCCTTGAGCACCGCCAGGGGCGTGCGCAGCTCGTGGGAGATGTCGGCCATGAATACCCGGCGCTGGCGTTCGTTGTCCGCCAGGGCCTTGGCCAGGCGATTGAAATCCTGCGCCAGCTGGCCGGCCTCGTCGGCGGAGCGGATGGGCAGCTGGATGCCGTAGTCGCCCGCCGCCAGGCGGTGGGTGGCGGCGGCCACGGTGCGGATCGGTCGTAGCAGGGTGCGGGCGATCCACCAGGCCAGGGCGGCGGCGAGCAACAGGCAGACGAAGGCGATCACCAGGCTGGAGCGGATCTGGCCTTGCTGGAAGCGCCGGTCGCCGTCGCTGATCACCGCCTCGAAGGGGGTCAGGGCCAGCCAGCCGACCACCTGGCCCTGCCAGTGGATGGCGCGCAGCAAGGGATGCGGCGCGATCTGGCGAAAGCCGATCAGGTAGCCATGCTCGGCGTCCAGCAGCGAGAAGCGCAGGAAGGCGCCGGTGAGATCCGAGACCGGCGGGGTGGGCCGGCTGGCCTGGCCCGCTGGCACCTCGGGCCGCAGCAGCTGGATCCAGGCCTCGGGCGGATGCTGGTTGAGCAGGAAGTCCCAGCTGTGGTGCTCGGCGTAGGCGTGCTCGAAGCGCGGCACCAGGGCGTCCAGGCGCTGTTCGGCCTGCTCGTTGAGATAGCCGAGGAAGTCCCGCGAGAAACTCAAGTAGGACGCCCAGGCCATGCCCAGCACGGCGAAGGCGCAGAGCGCCAGGGCGGCGAGGAAGACCTTGGCGGACAGGGACAGGCGAAGCAGGCCCATGCGGATCTCGGCAATGGAAGGTAGGGGCACGCTAGCAGCTCCGCGGATCGCTGTCAGGGGGCCGCGGCCAGGCGCGTGGCCTGCCAGTCGCCGCCCAGGGCCATGTGCAACTGGACGCTGGTCACCAACTGGCTGGATTCCAGCTGCAGCAGGCTCTGTTCCTGGCTGAGCTGGGTGGCCTGGGTGGTGGCGACGTCCAGGTAGTCGATCAGGCCGGCTTCGTACTGGTCGCGGGTCACGCTGGCCGAGTCGCGGGCAGCGGCCACGGCGCGGCGCTGGGCGGCGAGTTCCGGATCCAGGGTGTGCAGCGCCACCAGGTAGTCCTCCACTTCGCCGAGGGCGGTGAGCACCGTCTGCCGATAGCTGGCGACCTTGGCGTCGTAGGCGGCGCGGGCCTGGTCGACGCCGGCGCGGGTGGCGCCGAAGTCGAACAGGGTGCCGGAGAGGGTCGGGCCCAGGGACCAGAAGCGGCTGGGCGTCTTGAACAGCTCGCCGAGCAGGCTGCTCTGGTAGCCACCGCTGGCGCTCAGGGTGAGGTCCGGGTAGTAGGCGGCGGTGGCCACGCCGATGGCGGCGTTGGCGGCGGCCACCTGCCGTTCCGCCTGGGCGATGTCGGGACGGCGCTCCAGCAAGGCGGTGGGCAGGCCGGCGGGAATGTCCGGCAGCCGCGCCTGCCAGTGCGGATCGACGGCCAGGCTGAAGTCCGCCGGCGGCTTGCCGAGCAGCAGGGCGATGGCGTGTTCCAGCTGGGCGCGCTGGGTGGTCAGGGCCAGTCGACTGGCGTCGGCGCTCTCCAGCTGGGTGCGGGCCTGGGCGAGGTCGGCGCGGGAGGCGAGCTGTTCGTCGTATTTGTTCTGGATCACCGCCAGGTAGCGGCGGTAGTCGGCCAAGGTCTGGTCGTAGAGCGCCAGGCGTCGATCCAGGATGCGCAGCTGGAAATAGTCCTGGGCCAGCTCGGCCTGGGCGCTGAGGGTGGCATTGGCCAGCTCCGCGGCGCTGGCCTGGGCACTGGCGCGGTCCTCTTCCAGGGTCCGGCGCAGCTTGCCCCAGAGGTCCAGGTCCCAGCTCAGGCCGAGGGTCAGGCTTTCGGCGTTCCTCACGCTGGCGCCGCTGCTCGAGCTGTCGCTGGTCCCGCTGGCGTTCTCGCTGCGGGTGGTCTTGGCGTCCAGGGTGGCGCTGGGCAGGGTCTCGGCGCGGCTTTCGCGGACCAGGGCGCGCGCCTGGCGATAGAGGGCCTGGTACTGGGCAACGTTCTGGTTGGACACCGCCACCTGGTCGAGCAGGGCCGTGAGTTGCGGATCGGCGTAGCCTTGCCACCAGTCGCCCTTGGCCTGGTCGTCGCGCGGACTGGCGGCCTTCCAGCCAGCGGCTTCCTTGAACTGGGTCGAGAGCGGAGCGCTGGGCCTCTGGTAGTCGGGGCCGACGGTGCAGCCGGCGAGCAGGGCCAGCAGGAGCAGGGCGGGTAGGGCGTGCGGGGCATGCATGGTCGTTACCTTCAGGCCGCGGAGCGGCGCAGCTGCGTGCGCCAGAAGCGGCGACTGGCGCGGCTCAGGCGGTCGAGACAGAGGAATACCACCGGGGTGGTGAAGAGCGTCAGCACCTGGCTCAGGGCCAGGCCGCCGACGATGGCCAGGCCCAGGGGACGGCGCAACTCGTCGTCGCCGCCGCTGCCCAGGGCCAGCGGCAGGGCGCCGAAGAAGGCCGCCAGGGTGGTCATCAGGATCGGGCGGAATCTCAGCCGGCAGGCCTCGCGGATGGCCTGGGCCGGCGCCAGGCCCCGCTCGCGCTCGGCCGCCAGGGCGAAGTCCACCAGCAGGATGGCGTTCTTCTTGACGATGCCGATCAGCAGCAGGATGCCGATCAGGGCGATGAGGGTCAGCTGGGTCCCGGTCGCCAGTAGCAGCAACAGGGCGCCCACCCCCGCGGAGGGCAGGGTGGAGAGGATGGTCAGCGGATGGATGTAGCTCTCATAGAGCATGCCCAGCACCAGGTAGATGGCCGCCAGGGCGGCGGCCACCAGCCAGGGGATCTGGGCGACCAGGGTGGCGAAGGCCTGGGCGGTGCCCTGGAAGCCGGACTGGATCTCCCGCGGCAGGCCGACCTTGCTCAGCGCCGCCTGGATCGCCGCCTGGGCCTGTTCCAGGGAGACCCCATCGGCCAGGTTGAAGGCCAGGGTGCTGGTGGCCATCTGGCCCTGGTGCGCCACCGCCAGGGCCGCGTTGCCGCCGGCGAAGCGGGCGAAGGCGGCCAGCGGGACCTGGTCGCCACTGCTGGTCACCACATAGAGCTGGCGCAGTACCTGCGGATCCTGGGTGTAGGCTGGCGCCAGCCCCAGCACCACGTGGTACTGGTTGAGGGTGCGATAGAGGGTGGCGACCTGGCGCTGGCTGAAGGCATTGTCCAGCAGGGTATCGAGATCCTTGACGGTCACCCCCAGGCGGCTGGCGGCGGCGCGGTCGATCTCCAGGCGCACCTCCTGCCCGCCGGTCTGGGCATCGGAGTCCACCCCGGTCAGTTCCGGCAGCGCCTTGAAGGCGGCCTCCACCCTAGGCGTCCAGCTGCGCAATTCGTCGAGGTCGTCGGCCTGCAGGCTGAACTGGTAGGTGGCGTTGGCGCTGCGGCCGCCCACCCGCAGGTCCTGGGCGGGCATGAGGAACAGCTGGATGCCCGCATGGCGGCTGCCGAGCTGGCTGAGGCGGTTCCCGATCTGCTGGGCGCTATCCTGGCGTTCGCTGTAGTCCTTGAGGCGGATGAAGAACTGCGCCGAGTTGCGCGAGCCGAACATGCCGCCGCCGGTGGAGGCCATCACCGCGGCCACGTCCGGGTCCTGGCGCAGCTGGGCGGCGATCTCCTTCACATAGGGCGCCAGCGCCTGGTAGGAAATGTTCTGGTCGGCGCGGATGGCGCCCATCAGCACCCCGGTGTCCTGGTCCGGGAAGAAGCCCTTGGGCACCACCACATAGAGATAGACGTTGAGCAGCACCGTCAGCGCCAGGCTGGCCAGGGTCAGCAGCGGATGGCGCAAGACCCAGTCCAGGCCGCGCAGATAGCCGGCTTGCAGACCTGCCAGGGTGGCCTCGATGCGGCGATAGACCGCCGGTACCGGCGCCGCGGGCGCCCGCTCGCGCAGCAGCCGGGCGCAGAGCATGGGAGTGAGCGTCAGCGACAGCAGCATGGAGATGACCAGCGCCACGCTGAGGGTCACCGCGAATTCGCGGAACAGCCGGCCGACGATACCGCCCATGAGCAGCAGCGGGATGAACACGGCGATCAGCGACAGGGTCATGGACAGCACGGTGAAGGCTACCTCGCGCCCGCCGATCAGCGCCGCGCGCAACGGGCCGCGGCCCAGTTCGCGATGGCGGGTGATGTTCTCCAGCACCACGATGGCGTCGTCCACCACGAAGCCGGTGGCGATGATCAGCGCCATCAGCGACAGGTTGTCCAGGCTGTAGTCCAGCAGGTACATCACCGCGCAGGTGCCGATCAGGGACAGCGGCAGCACCAGCGCCGGCACCAGGGTGGCGCGCAGGTCGCGCAGGAAGACGAACACCACCCCGATCACCAGCAGCACCGCCACCAGCAGGGTCTCCTCGGTGGAGTGCAGGGAGGCGCGAATGCTGGACGAGCGATCGATCACCGGCACCAGGTCCACGTCGCCGGGTACCAGGGCCTGCAGGGCCGGCAGCTGGGCCTTGATGGCGTCCAGGGTCTGCAACATGTTGGCGCCGGCCTGGCGGGTCACGGCCAGGGTCACCGAGGGCTGGCCGTTCAGCGAGCCGCTGACGTAGACATCCTCCACCGTGGCATAGACCCGCGCCACGTCGCTCAGCCGTACCGCGGCGCCCCGCTGGTAGCCGACGATCAGCTGCCCATAGTCCGCCGCCTGTTCCAGCTGGCCGTTGCTCTCGATCGACCAGGTCTGGCCCTCGGCGTGCAGCACGCCCTTGGCGCCATGGGTGGTGGCGTTGGCGATGGCGCTGCGCACGCTGTCCAGGGCGATGCCGGCATGGGCCAGCTGCTGGGGTTGCAGCTCGATGCGGATCGCCGGCAGCGAACTGCCGCGGATCGACACCTGGCCGACGCCCTGCACCTGGGCGATCTTCTGCTGCAGGATGCTCGACGCCAGGTCATAGAGCTCGCCTGGACTGCGCGTCTTGGAGGTCAGCGCCAGCATCAGGATCGGTGATTCCGTGGGATTGGCCTTGCGATAGGTGGGCAGGCTCGGCATGCCGCTGGGCAGCAGGCTGCGCGCGGCGTTGATGCCGGCCTGGACGTCGCGGGCGGCGCCATCGATGTTGCGCGACAGGTCGAATTGCAGGATCAGGGTGGTGGAGCCCTGGCTGCTGCTGGAGGTCAGCTCGGTGATCCCGGCGATCTGGCCGAGGCTGCGCTCCAGCGGCGTGGCCACGGTGGCGGCCATGGTCTCGGGGCTGGCGCCGGGCAGGCTGGCGGTGACCACGATGGTGGGGAAATCCACCTTGGGCAGCGGCGCCACTGGCAGCTGGGCGTAGCCGAGCAGGCCGAGCAGCAGCACCGCCTGGCTCAGCAGCAGGGTGGCGACCGGCTTGAGGACGAACAGGCGCAGCGGATTCATCGCGCGTCGCCCCGCCGCAGCCGCCGGCCCAGCCGCTCGCCGAGGCTATCGAAGGCCAGGTAGATCACCGGCGTGGTGTAGAGCGTCAGCACCTGGCTGACCAGCAAGCCACCGACGATCACCAGTCCCAGTGGCCGGCGCAGCTCGGCGCCGGAGCCGCTGGCGAACATCAGCGGCAGGGCGCCGAGCAGGGCGGCCATGGTGGTCATCAGGATGGGTCTCAGGCGCAGCAGGCAGGCGCGATGGATGGCCTCGCGCGGCGCCAGGTGCAACTGCTGGCGGCCCTCCAGGGCGAAGTCCACCATCATGATGGCGTTCTTCTTGACGATCCCGATCAGCAGCACCACGCCGATCAGGGCGATCAGGGTGAATTCGGTACCGCTGAGCAAGAGCAGCAGCAGGGCACCGATGGCCGCCGAGGGCAGGGTGGAGAGGATGGTCACCGGGTGGATGAAGCTCTCATAGAGCACCCCGAGCACGATGTACATCACCACCACCGCGGCCAGAATCAGCCACAGGGTATTGCCGGCCGCCTGCTGGAAGGCCTGGGCCGCGCCCTGGTACCTGAGGGTGACGCTGCTCGGCGCCTGGGCCTCTTGCATGGCTTGGGCGATGGCCTGTTGCGCCTGTTCCAGGGAATAGCCGTCGGCCAGGTTGAAGGAGACCGTCACCGCCGGGAACTGCCCCAGGCGCGTCAACGCCAGGGCGCCGGGCCGCTGCTCGATGCGGGCGATATCGGTGAGGCGCACCAGGCCCTTGGTGGCGCTGCCGGTACTGCTGCTCGTCGAGCCACTGCTCGTCGTACTGGCGCTGGCGGTCGAGGAAGTCGCGGGCGCCAGGTAGATGTCGCCGAAGGCCGCCGCGCTCTGCTGGAAGGCCCCCGGCACCTGCAAGACCACGCGGTACTGGTTGGCCTGGGTGAAGATGGTGGAGATCAGCCGTTGGCCGAAGGCGTTGTACAGCGCCGTGTCGACGTCGGCGGCGGTGATGCCGAAGCGCGCGGCGGCCGCGCGATCCAGTTCCACCTGGGCGGTGAGGCCCTGGTCTTCCAGGTCGTCGAGCACGTCGCGCAGCTCGGGGCGCGCCTGCAGGCGCTGCATCAGCGGCGGCAGCAGGGCGGCCAGCTTGGTGCCGTCGGCATCGTCCAGGGTGAACTGGTACTGGCTGGGGGTGAGCTGGTCGTCCACCGTCAGCTCCTGGCTGGCCACCAGGTCCAGGCGGATGCCGGCGACGTCCGCCGCGGCCTGCTTGAGGCGCTGGATGATCGCCGGGGCCCGCTCGCTGCGTTGCTCGAACGACTTGAGCTGGATCTGCAGGCGCCCCTGGTTGAGGGTCGCGTTGGTGCCATCCACGCCGATGCTGGAGGTGACCGTGGCCACCGCCGGATCGGCCAGCAGCCGTTGCACCACCGCCTGCTGGCGGCGCGCCATGGCGTCGAAGGAGACGTCCTGGGAGGCACGGGTGAAGCCGACGATCAGGCCGGTATCCTCGCCGGGGAAGAAGCCCTTGGGTACCAGCAGGTAGAGCAGGGCGGTCAGCGCCACGGTCGCCACGGCCACCAGCAGGGTCAGGCGCGGATGGTCCAGCACCACGGCCAGGGTCCGGTCGTAGCCGGCCACCAGGCGCTCGAATTGCCGTTCGCCCCAGCGCGCGAAGCGCCCCTGGCGTTCCAGCGGCACGTGCCGCAGCAGCTGGCCGCAGAGCATCGGGGTGAGGGTGAGGGAGACGAACAGCGAGACCAGGATGGCCACTGCCAGGGTGATGGCGAATTCGCGGAACAGCCGCCCCACCACGTCGCCCATGAACAGCAGCGGGATCAGCACGGCGATCAGCGAGAAGGTCAGGGAGATGATGGTGAAGCCGATCTCCCGCGACCCGCGCAGCGTCGCCTGCAGCGGTGGCTCGCCCTCCTCCAGGTGGCGGGCGATGTTCTCCACCACCACGATGGCATCGTCGATGACGAAGCCGGTGGCGATGGTCAGGGCCATCAGCGTCAGGTTGTTCAGCGAGAAGCCGGCCAGGTACATGACGCCGAAGGTGCCCACCAGCGACAGCGGCACCGCCAGGCTGGGAATCAGGGTGGCGGTGAGGTTGCGCAGGAACAGGAAGGTCACCATCACCACCAGGGCGATGGACAGCAGCAACTCGAACTGCACGTCCGCAAGCGACGCGCGGATGGTCTGGGTGCGGTCGGCCAGGACCGTCAGCTGGACGCTGTCCGGCAGTGCCGCGCGCAGCTTGGGCAACTGTGCCTGGATGGCGTCGACCACGCCGATGACGTTGGCGCCCGGCTGGCGCTGGATATTGATGACGATGGCCGGACGCCCGTTGGCGGTGGCCTGCAGGTAGGCGTTCTCCGGCGCCTCGCTGGTGGTGGCGACGTCCTTTAGGCGCAGCGCCGCGCCGTTCTCGTAGGT
>CAUQPA010000117.1:0-9589 GCA_963519325.1 uncultured Pseudomonas sp.
CATGGTCGAAGTGATGGTGCTGGACGAAGCCGACCGCATGCTCGACATGGGCTTCATCCCCCAGGTCCGCCAGATCATTCGCCAGACCCCGCCCAAGAGCGAGCGCCAGACGCTGCTGTTCTCCGCCACCTTCACCGATGACGTGATGAACCTGGCGCGGCAGTGGACCACCGATCCGGCCATCGTCGAGATCGAGCCGGAGAACGTTGCCAGCGATACCGTCGAGCAGCACGTCTACGCCGTCTCGTCCAGCGACAAGTACCGGCTGCTCTACAACCTCGTGGCCCAGAACAACTGGGAACGGGTGATGGTCTTCGCCAACCGGCGTGACGAGGTGCGCCGTATCGAGGAACGCCTGACCAAGGACGGCATCAGCGCCGCCCAGATGTCCGGCGACGTACCCCAGCACAAGCGCATCAAGACCCTGGAAGGCTTCCGCGCCGGCAAGATCCGCGTATTGGTGGCCACCGACGTGGCCGGTCGCGGCATCCATGTCGACGGCATCAGCCACGTGATCAACTTCACCCTGCCGGAAGACCCGGACGACTACGTGCACCGCATCGGCCGTACCGGCCGCGCTGGCGCCAGCGGCACCTCCATCAGCTTCGCCGGCGAAGACGACGCCTTCGCCTTGCCGCCCATCGAGACCCTGCTGGGCCGCAAGATCTCCTGCGAGATGCCCCCGACCGAGCTGCTCAAGCCGGTACCACGGCAGCGCTAAGGCAGATTCGCTCGGCCTCTACCCTGGAGGTCTATCGAAGCTACTACTCCGTCGGCTGAACCTTTCGCGGCCATGGGCCGCTCCTACAGTTGCACCAGGCGCTGTAGAAGCGGCCCATGGCCACGATGAGCCTTCGCGCGGCGCACGCGCATTGATCGCCAGCCACTGGAAATGACCAGCCGTAGGGTGGATGACGGCGTAGCCTCATCCACCGCCAGCCATGAGGCAGCAGGTGGAAAATGCCAGGCGGTTTTCCACCCTAGGCTATCAGTCCTCTGTCCAACGCCCCGCGGCATCCTGGTCGCTGGCTCGCCCCTCCACCCAGCGCGGGCCTTCGGCGGTATCTTCCTTCTTCCAGAAGGGTGCGCGGGTCTTCAGATAGTCCATCACGAAGTTGCAGGCGTCGAAGGCGGCCTGGCGATGGGCGCTGGCGGTGCCGACGAAGACGATGGGCTCGCCCGGCTCCAGGCGGCCGATACGGTGCAGAATGTCGACGTTGAGCAGCGGCCAGCGCTGGCCGGCTTCCTCGGCGATGCGTGCCAGGGCCTTCTCGGTCATGCCGGGGAAGTGCTCGAGAAACAACCCACTGACGTCTCGCCCGTCGTTGAAATCCCGAACGTAGCCCACGAAGCCCACCACGGCGCCCACGCCGGTATTGGCGGCATGCAGGGCATTGAGCTCCTGGCCGGGATCGAAGGCTGCCGCCTGGACACGGATGGCCATGCTCAACCTCCGGTCACGGTGGGAAAGAAGGCGACCTCGTCGCCGTCGCGCAACGGCTCGGCGAGGCCGCAGAGCTCTTCGTTGCGGGCGCACATCAGGCCGCGCTCGCCCAGGGTCTCGGCCCACTGGCCGCCGCGCTGCACCAGGTGCTCGCGCAGGTCGCCGACGGTGGCCAGGTCCGGCTCCCAGGCCAGGGCCTCTTCGGCCAGGCCGAGCACCTCACGATAACGGGCGAAGAACTGTACGCGGATCATGCCGGCTGCTCCTCGGCGCGGAAGTGACCGCTCTTGCCGCCGCTCTTCTCCAGCAGACGCACGGCTTCGATGGTCATGCCGCGATCGACCGCCTTGCACATGTCGTAGAGGGTCAGGGCCGCGACACTGGCAGCCGTCAGCGCTTCCATCTCCACGCCAGTCTGGCCGGACAGCTTGCAGGTAGCGGTGATCCGCACCGCATCCGGGGCTTCGGCGACCAGGTTGACCTTGACGCCGGTCAGCATCAGCGGATGGCAGAGCGGGATGAGATCGGCGGTTTTCTTGGCCGCCTGGATACCGGCGATGCGCGCCACGGCGAAGACGTCACCCTTGGGATGGCCGCCGCTCTGGATGAGGTCGAGGGTTTCCGGACGCAGGCGCACCCGGGCTTCGGCCGTGGCTTCGCGGAAGGTCACCTGCTTGTCGGTGACGTCGACCATGTTGGCACGGCCTTGGGAATCGAGATGGGTCAGCACGGCATGACTCCTGGGAAAGACCTGCCATTGTAGACCCGCCGCGGGGGATTTGATCCCCGCCTAAGGCCGGGCGGGGATCGTGGGCTGTGTCTGAAAAGTGCCTGCGCTCAGTCATACTGCGTTAAAAATCCGTTCGGAATGCTCATTTACCACTCGTAAACTCCGCTTCCTCACGTATTTTTGCCTTGCCTGACCTTCGCTCGGCTACTTTTCAGACAAGCCCTAGCACTTACAGATGAGCCTCGGCGTATTCGGCGAGGATGGAACGCGGCACGCCCTGCAGGGTGATGTGCACCCCGTGGTTGAAGCCCTTGAAGCGCTCGGAAAGGTAGGTGAGGCCCGAGCTGGTGGCCGAGAGGTAGGGAGTATCGATCTGCGCCAGGTTACCCAGGCAGATCACCTTGGAACCGCTGCCAGCGCGGGTGATGATGGTCTTCATCTGGTGCGGGGTAAGATTCTGGCATTCGTCGATGAGGATCAGACTCTGCTGGAAGCTGCGCCCGCGGATGTAGTTGAGGGATTTGAACTGCAGCGGCACCTTGCTGAGGATGTAGTCCACGCTGCCGTGGGGATTGTGGTCATCCATGTGCAGGGCTTCGAGGTTGTCGGTGATGGCACCCAGCCAAGGCTCCATCTTCTCGGCCTCGGTGCCGGGCAGGAAGCCGATGTCCTCGTCGAGCCCCTGGACACTGCGGGTGGCGATGATTCGCCGGTATCTCTTGGTGACCATGGTCTGCTCGATGGCCGCGGCCAGCGCCAGGATGGTCTTGCCCGAGCCGGCGGCGCCAGTCAGGTTGACCAGGTGGATGTCCGGCTCCAGCAGGGCGAACAGCGCCAGTGCTTGGTAGATGTCGCGCGGCTTGAGACCCCAGGCTTCCTGATGCATCAGGGGTTCCTGGTGCATGTCGAGCAGGATCACCTCGCCATCGCGCACCGCCTTGACCCAGCCGACGAAGCCCTGCTCGTCGAGCACGAAGTCATTGACGTTGAACGGTGGCAACTCGGCCGACAGCTGCACCCGGTGCCAGACCCGGCCCAGCTCCTGCCGGCTTTCCACCTTGCTGACGTTGTCCCAGAAGGAGCCCGGCAGGTTGTGATAACCCTGGGACAGCAGGGAGACGTCGTCGAGCAACTGGTCGGTCTGGTAGTCCTCCGCGGCGATGCCGCAGCCACGCGCCTTGAGGCGCATGTTGATGTCCTTGGTGACCAGCACCACCCGCTCCTGCGGATGCTGGGTACGCAATTCGACGAGCTGGTTGATGATGCGGTTGTCGTTGATGTCGTCGGGCAGGCAGGCCATGGGCCCGGCCCGGCGTCCCATTAGGATCGACAGCCGCCCCTTGGCTTCACCCTTGCCACGGGGAATGGGCACCCCGCGCTCGACGTCCTCGGGCGAGGATTCGGCCAGCACGTTGTCGATCAGGCGGATCGCCTGCCGGCACTCGGCGGCGACGTTGTGCTTGCCGGTCTTGAGCTTGTCGAGCTCCTCCAGGACCGTCATGGGAATGGCGACGTGATGCTCCTCGAAATTGAGCAGCGCGTTGGGGTCGTGGATCAGTACGTTGGTGTCGAGCACATAGAGGGTGGGCTGCGTGGGGCGGGAACGTCCGTGATCATCCATACTCGGTCACCTCGTCAGAAACGCTTGACTCGCAAGCCTGTCGACGGAGCGCCAGGGCGACGCTCCGCAGCGAAAGGTGCCGTCGCTCCAGCAACGGGTTCACGGACCGGCCTACATGAGGGCACGGGACCCGAGAGATGCGACGGACACTTCGGTAATAACGCAAAAGGCCTTGGGCACAAAAGCTTTTTTTGGCCGCGCCCGGTTTTTTCGCCGAGCCGCCATTTTCCTCGGCCCGGCGGGCAACGCCGCCGCGGGGACGTGGTCAATACCTATCGATCCCATCGGCAAGGCCCACTGGAGCCCAGCGGCGGACGCTTCTAGAATGGCGCCTAGCCAAGAGGAGCCCTGCCGATGCTGATGGTCATTTCGCCGGCCAAGACGCTGGATTACGACACGCCCCCCACGACGCCGCGCCATACCCTGCCGCAGTACCTGGAGCACTCCCGCGAGTTGATCGACGGGCTCAGGACGCTGACGCCGGCGCAGGTCGCCCAGCTGATGGGGGTGTCGGACAAGATCGCCGCCCTCAACGTCGCCCGCTTCGGCAGCTGGACGCTGGATGTCACGCCGGAGAACGCCAAGCAGGCACTGCTGGCCTTCAAGGGTGACGTCTACACCGGCCTTGCGGCCGACGACTTCCAGGAAGAAGACTTCGACTTCGCCCAGCGCCACCTGCGCATGCTGTCGGGGCTCTACGGCCTTTTGCGGCCGCTGGACCTGATGCAGCCCTATCGCCTGGAAATGGGTACCAGATTCGCCACTGCACGGGGCAAGGACCTCTACGCCTTCTGGGGCGAGCGCCTCAGTGACTGGCTCAATGCGGACCTGGCGGCCCAGGGCGACGCCGTCCTGCTCAACCTGGCCTCCAACGAATACTTCGGTGCCGTACAGCGCAAGCGCCTGCGGGCGCGGATCGTCGACGTGGAATTCCGCGATCTGAAGAACGGCGAGTACAAGATCATCAGTTTCTACGCCAAGAAGGCCCGTGGCCTGATGGCGCGCCACGTGATCAAGCGGCGCCTCACCGCGGTGGATGACCTGCGCGCCTTCGACGACCAGGGCTACCGCTATGCTGAAGATCGATCAACAGCTGACAAGCTGGTGTTCCTGCGGGATCATGCCGCCGAATAGCCTCCTAATTCGACGGATGGCAGCCACTCAGGTCGCAAGGTCCATCGAACTGGCTAAGGGGTCACATTCGGTGACCCCCGTCCGTGAAAGACTGTCATCTCCCTCCAATAAAAAGGTTTCAGCAGCGCGGTGGTGGCCTTCCAGGCGAGAAAACTTGCCGGACATCTCAAAACCGCCGTATTTCCGGAAAAAGGAAACTTCGCTGAGAACCACTTTCGTTTGATTCTGTCTTTGTCTGGTCCTTACCCATGGCCATGATGGCCAATGGCGATCAGTCGCATCGTTCAATTAGTACCGGTCGAGTTGTCGGCCGGTTGATCTTTCGAAGCACGGACGCTTCGTCCCGACCCTAGGGACAGCGGCCATAAATCAGCAGACGCTGAAGGAGTAACGCCCATGATTCCCGTCATCCTGTCCGGTGGTAGCGGCTCGCGACTCTGGCCCCTCTCGCGCAAGCTCTATCCCAAGCAGTTCCTGGCCCTGACCAGCGAACAGACCATGTTCCAGGAGACCATCAATCGCCTGGGCTGCGAGGGCAGCATCGATTGCCCCATCATCGTCTGCAACGCCGAGCACCGTTACCTGGTGGAAGAGCAGCTCAAGGCCGTCGAGTGCAAGCCCCAGGCGCTGATCATGGAGCCCTTCGGTCGCAATACCGCGCCGGCCGTGGCCATCGCTGCCATGCAACTGGTCGCCGACGGCAAGGACGACCTGATGCTGGTGCTGCCCGCCGATCACGTGATCGAGGACGAAGCCGAATTCAAGGCCGCCCTGCAGCAGGCCGCCGCCGCCGCCGAGCGGGGCGAGATGGTGCTGTTCGGTATCCCAGCCACCGCGCCCGAGACCGGCTACGGCTACATCAAGACCGGCGCCACCGACGGCCTGCCCCAGGGCGTGTCCCGCGTCGAGCGCTTCGTCGAGAAGCCCGATGCCGTCACCGCCACCGAATACGTGGCTTCCGGCGACTACTGCTGGAACAGCGGCATCTTCCTGTTCCGCGCCAGCCGTTTCCTGGAAGAGCTGAAGAAGCACGACACCGACATCTACGACACCTGCCTGCTGGCCCTGGAGCGCAGCAGCATCGACGGCATCAACATCAGCATCGATGCCGCCACCTTCGCCGTGTGCCCGGACAACTCCATCGACTACGCGGTCATGGAGAAGACCACCCGCGCCTGCGTGGTGCCCATGAGCGCCGGCTGGAATGATGTCGGTTCCTGGTCCGCCCTGTGGGACGTCCATGCCAAGGACAGCAACGGCAACGTGCTCAAGGGCGACGTCGTCCTGCACGACAGCCGCAACTGCCTGGTGCATGGCAATGGCAAGCTGGTGACCCTGGTGGGTCTGGATGACGTCGTCGTGGTGGAAACCAAGGACGCCGTCATGATCGCCCACAAGGACAAGGTCCAGGACGTCAAGAAGCTGGTCAATGCCCTCGAGAAGCAGAACCGCAACGAGGTCAAGGCCCACCAGGAGGTCTTCCGTCCCTGGGGCTCCTACGACTCCATCGACATGGGCCAGCGCTTCCAGGTCAAGCGCATCACCGTCAAGCCGGGCGCCCAGCTGTCGCTGCAGATGCACCACCACCGTGCCGAGCACTGGATCGTGGTCTCCGGTACCGCCGAGGTCACCTGTGACGACAAGGTCTTCCTGCTGACCGAGAACCAGTCCACCTACCTGCCGATGACCTCCGTGCACCGCCTGGCCAACCCCGGCAAGGTACCGCTGGAGCTGATCGAGGTGCAGTCAGGTGGTTACCTGGGCGAGGACGACATCGTCCGCTTCGAGGACATCTACGGCCGCGTCGACACCCAGGCCCTGGAAGTCGCCAAGGCAGGCAAGGCGTCCACCCGCTAAGCCTCGCTTGAAGTGACAAGACAGACACCGGCTCAGGCCGGTGTCTGCGTTTTCGGCAGTCGCCCGGCAAACCGGTTAGGCTTGTCGTTTCCTCTCTCGACCTCTGGATTCCGCTGCATGACCTCTCCCACCCTGCTTCGCCTCGATCAACTGGACGAGGCCCTGGCCGCCTACGACGGCTTCATCCTCGACCTCTGGGGCGTGCTGATCGACGGCTATGAGACCTTTCCCGGCGCCCGCGCCTGGTTGGAGCGGCGGGCGGCCGAGGGCAAGCCGGTGTGGTTCCTCAGCAACGCCTCGCGCGATGCCGAGGGCATGGCCGAGGAATTGGTCAAGCTGGGCGTACCGCGTGAACTCTTCGCCGGCGTGACGACTTCCGGCCAGTTGGCCATCGATGCCTTCCTCGAGGATCCCACCTTCACCCAGGGAGGTATCTACCTGTCCGGCCCCGGGACCGGACAGGTGGGCTGGCCGGCGGTGATCCGCGAACGCTTCGTCGACGACATCGACCAGGCGGCCATCATCCTCGGCGTCGGCAGCTTCCCGGAAGACGAGCTGGAAGCCCGCTTCGCGCCGCTGGCCGGGGCACTGGACAAGCCTTTTCTGTGCGCCAATCCGGATCGCAACGTGGTCTCCGGGGGTCTACCCTTCTATGCGGCCGGCAAGCTGGCGGATCGCTTCGCCGAACTGGGCGGCGCGGTCACCTGGTACGGCAAGCCCGATCCTTATGCCTATCGCTGCGCGGCGCGGGAGCTGGCCGAACGGGGCGCCAGCCGACTGCTGTTCGTCGGCGACTCCCTGGTGACCGATGTACCTGGCGCGGTAGCCGCGGAGATCGACTGTCTCTGGCTGGCCGCCACCGGCATCCACCGAGAGGCCCTGGGGTTGGCCTTCAACCAGGAACCCACCCGCGAGGGACTCGAGGCGCTGCTGACCCAGCATGGCGAGCGCCCGCGCTTCGCGGCCGCGGGCCTGGCTTAATCTTTTTCGCAATCCGAGGTGTCGATGAGCAAGAAGCACGTAGTGGTCTTCAACCGCCTGCCCGAACAACTGGTGGAGCGCCTGCGCGAACACTTCATCGTCGAGGTGCTGCCCTTCAGTGCCAACATCGATCTCTTCGCCGCTGCCGCAGCCAAGGCCCAGGGCCTGATCGGCGCCAGTCGCAAGCTGGGCGCCAAGGAGCTGGAGATGGCCACCACCCTGGAAGCCATCGCCAGCGTTTCGGTGGGCTACGACAGCTATGACGTGGACTACCTGACCGGGCGCGGCATCCTGCTCACCAACACCCCGGACGTACTCACCGAGACCACCGCCGACCTCGGTTTCACCCTGCTGATGAGCGCTGCCCGACGGGTTCCCGAGCTGGACGCCTTCGTCAAGGCCGGCCTCTGGCGCAAGGGCATCGGCGAAGAACACTTCGGCACCGACATCCATGGGCGTACCCTGGGCATCGTCGGTGCCGGACGGATCGGCGCCGCCATCGCCAAGCGCGGCCACTTCGGTTTCGACATGCCGATCCTCTACGCCGCCAATAGCCCCAAGCCCGAGCTGGAAGCGCAAATGGGGGCCCAGCGCCGCGAGCTGGACGAGTTGCTCCAGGAAGCCGACTTCGTCTGCTTGGTGGTGCCGCTCTCGGCCGCCACCGAAGGCCTCATCGGGGAGCGCGAACTGGGACTGATGAAGTCCAACGCCATCCTGATCAACCTGGCGCGCGGCGCGGTGGTCGACGAGCCGGCACTGATCGAGGCGCTGCGCAGCGGCCAGATCCGCGGTGCGGGCCTCGATGTCTATACCCGCGAGCCGCTGGAAGCCTCGCCGCTGTTCGAGCTGCCCAATGTGGTCACCCTGCCGCACATCGGCTCGGCCACCCGGGAGACGCGCTATGCCATGGCGGAACGGGCGGTAGACAACCTGACCGCGGCGCTCACCGGCGAGCGCCCGAGCGATCTGGTCAACCCCGAGGTCTTGGAACGCCGCTAGGCGCTGACCGCCCACAGCCATCCCGCGCGGCGTGCCGTCTGGCCCCTGAAAGGCTATACTGCCGCGCCGCTCTCGGGTCGGCCGCCCCGGCCGGGTGGGCCTTTCTCAGTGTGTCCAGGCCACCCCTCCGATCGGGCGCTTCCGTTGCCCGGTCCGTGCGACCCGAATTGCGCGCCCGTCTCGCCACCGCCCGTGGCCGAGACGCAAGAAACCGCCAAGAGGAGCGCGTACATGACCGTGATCAAGCAGGATGACCTGATCCAGAGCGTCGCCGACGCCCTGCAGTTCATCTCCTATTACCACCCCGTCGACTTCATCCAGGCCATGCACGAGGCCTATCTGCGCGAGGAATCCGCCGCCGCGCGCGACTCCATCGCCCAGATCCTGATCAACTCGCGGATGTGCGCCACCGGCCACCGGCCGATCTGCCAGGACACCGGCATCGTCACCGTCTTCGCCAAGGTCGGCATGGACGTGCGCTGGGACGGCGCCACCCTGAGCCTGGACGAGATGATCAACGAAGGTGTGCGCCGCGCCTACAACCTGCCGGAAAACGTCCTGCGCGCCTCGATTCTGGCCGACCCGGCCGGGGCCCGCAAGAACACCAAGGACAACACCCCGGCGGTGATCCACTACCAGATCGTCCCCGGCAACACCGTGGAGATAGACGTCGCGGCCAAGGGCGGCGGCTCCGAGAACAAGTCGAAGATGGCCATGCTCAACCCGTCCGACTCCATCGTCGACTGGGTACTCAAGACCGTGCCGACCATGGGCGCCGGCTGGTGCCCGCCGGGCATGCTGGGCATCGGCATCGGCGGTACCG